>NZ_LT627735.1:1890000-2072500 GCF_900101765.1 Nonlabens sp. Hel1_33_55 | reverse complement strand
ATGATGTTTTCAGCGCTAGAAGCTTCTGGAGTGGACTCTGTAGGTGAGGATTCTGGTGTTACTTGGGTAGGTCTAGCAGGTTCTATAGATCCAGAGCCCACATCTGTATTACCAAAGTTGACTGCTATACCACTTTCTTCTGGTGGATCGAGTACTGTAAATACCGTTACAAAAATGAAAAACAGAAGAAGGGTTGCCATGATCCCTGCAGATATGGCAAATGATTTACGTTTCTCTTTAGTGTTTAGAAAACTCATGTTACTCTGGTTTAACAGCCAGGATAATTTTAAACCTATTTCTATTGGCAATATCCATGACCTTAACGGCACTATTTACCGCGGTCTCTCCATCTGCTCTTAAAATGATCGTTGGATCTTCCTGTCCATCCATTACCTTGATCAATTCTTCTTCCATATCCTCTGGGGCTATTTCTGTAGAATTTACATAGAATAGCCCATCTCTTGAAATACTAACTGATGCATTCTGGACATTAGAGGTCTTGCCACTTGCCTTCGGCAATATCAGGTCTAAAGCCTCTGGAGTAATGGATGGTGACGTTAATAAAAAAAACACCAACAACAAAAACACAATGTCAGTCATCGACGACATTGAGAATTCTGGGCTTACCTTATTTCTTCCTCTTAAGTTCATATTAGGCAGGCTCGTTTAAAAGATCTAAAAAGTCAACAGCATTGGCTTCCATTTGGTGAACCACCTTGTCTGTTTTAACCACCAGATGATTGTATCCTATGTAGGCAATAATACCGACTATCAGACCAGCCACCGTTGTAGTCATTGCTGTATAAATACCTTCTGCAAGTGTACCCATTTCGGCTTGCCCACCGCTAGTTGCAAGTGTATGAAAAGCGAGGACCATACCTATTACAGTTCCCAAAAAGCCAATCATAGGAGCAGCACCAGCAATAGTTGCCAGTACACTCACATTTTTCTCAAGTTTGTAAACCTCCAACTTTCCAGCATTTTCAATAGCGCTGTTGATGTCTTCCAATGGAGAACCTATCCGGCTTATACCTTTTTCAGTAAGACGAGCCACTGGAGAGCCTTCCTTGGCACACAGCATTTTTGCACTATCAATACGCCCATTAGTCACGTGATCTTTGATTTGCAACATGAAGTTGCTGTCAATTTTTGAACTTGCCTTTATCTTAAAGAGTCGCTCAAAATAAATATAGAGAGCAACAAAGAGCAGAATTAACAAAATGACAATTATAATAGTACCTGCGACTCCACCGCTGGCAACAAGGTCGTAGAGTGATAGCGTTTTCTCTTCGACTATGGGTTGTTGTGCCTCTAAATCGGTAGTCAGATCTTGGATCATACAAATGTTGGTTTAATCAGTATTTTTTAAATAACGTACAAGGACTTATTATAGTACGTGGTTTTGAAATAGTTCGCTTTCGCGAAAGCGAACTCCTCATCAATATCTACAAAGTATACATAACCATTATCAACCCTACAATCGTTAATACAATGGTATAAGGTAGAGCCATTTTGGCCATTTTGAGATAGGATAGGTTAATCACAGGAGCTAATGCTGAAGTCAGCAAGAACAAGAATGCTGCCTGACCATTAGGTGTTGCCACACTAGGTAGATTGGTTCCTGTATTAATGGCTACTGCTAGATGTTCATAGGTCTCTTTAGTGATTTTACCGGCATCGTATGCGGCCGAAACTTCATTTATATAGACCGTTGCAACAAATACGTTGTCTGAAATCATGCTTAAAACTCCGTTAGCCAAGTAGAAAATAGCCGGCTGGCTAGCTGGATCTTTACTTAATGCCCATTCGATGATAGGAGCAAATAAATGCTGGTCATGAATCATGGCTACGATTACAAAAAACACAACCAAAAGACCTGTAAATGGCAAAGCCTCCTCAAACGCCTTACCTAAGCTGTGCTCATCAGTGATTCCCATAAATGCTGTTTGAACCACAATTAAAGCAAGTCCTATAAATCCTACTGGTGCAATGTGCAGCGCTAATGCTGTGATCAACAGAATGGCAGAAATCCCCTGAACTATAAGCCCATATTTTTCTTTTTGCGTGCGCTCTTCATCACGCTTCTCCATCCATCCTTCAATAATGTCACGCACTACAGGTGGCATCTTCTGGCCAAAACCAAATATTTTAGTACTCTCTAAAATTACAGTTGTGATCAATCCCGCAATCAATACAGGTATGGTGATTGGGGCCATGACAGTGAAAAACTCAATAAAGTCCCAGTTCATTTTAGTTCCTATCAACAAGTTTTGCGGTTCTCCAACGATGGTACAAACACCACCTAAGGCCGTTCCAACAACTCCATGCATTACTAAACTTCTCAGGAATGATCTAAATTCTTCCAGCGTCTCACCGCTTAGCTGCTTCCTATCTAGCGTGTTGTCACCATCCAGATCCAGATCGCTGGAGTGGATTTTGTGGTATACATTGTAAAAACCTAGTCCAACACTTATCAATACCGCAGTTACAGTCAATGCATCAAGAAATGCAGATAATACAGCACTCAATCCTACAAAGAATAAAGAGAGAACAATTTTACTCTTGATTTTAGTAAAAACCTTTACAAAAATGTACATGAGTAGCGGTTTCATGAAATAGATACCTGCTACCATAAACACTAGAAGTAGAATTACTTCAAGATTCTGGGCAACCTCTGCATAAACACCTCCTAAAACATGCTGTCCAGCCTCATCTAATACGGCTTCATGGGTGTCATGATCAATTTTGTACATGGGATGAGTCAATCCTAGAAATAGTACCTGCAAAGCAAGTAACCCTCCAGATTGTAAAGGATAACATTTTAAGGCCATTGCTAGACAGAAAATGAATTCTGCTATGAAGATCCAGCCCATGGTGGTTCCACTTACTATAAAAAACAGAACGGTGTTTAAAACCAAAAAAGAAAGTATGGTCGACTTGAACCATATGGGACTATTACCTAGGAAAGATTTGAACATTTATGTGAGTTGTTTAAGTGCAATTTCAAAAGCAGTGCTGCTTATTTGCGTTTTGGAACTATTGTTATTAAAAGTATTTTGGATAGCATTACGTATCGTCATGCTGGTATCGTTAAATATTGCTTCGTCAGTCATTTGGACCTTGCGCTCCATAAAGTAGGCAAAAACGCGAGCCATACCACAGTTGGAAATAAAATCTGGTATCAAACTTACCTTTTCATCAGTATATTCCATAATGGAGCCGAAGAAAATTTCCTTATCTGCAAAAGGTACGTTGGCACCGCAAGAAATCACTTCCAATCCAGAATCGATCATTTGATCAATTTGCTTTTTACTTATAAGTCGCGATGCAGCACATGGAGCAAATATCTCGGTTTGTAAGGAATAGATGGCTTCGTTTGCTTCTACAAAAGGAATTAAATCATCTGCTTTAAGCTGATTCCCGTGTTTGTTAAGAAACAGTTGTTTAATTTCTTCAAAGCTATATCCATCTTCATTGATCAACCCACCGGCACTGTCTATAATCCCTACGATTTTAGCGCCTGCTTGAGCTAGATAGAATGCAGCTGCGCTGCCCACATTCCCAAAGCCTTGAACTACTGCACGTTTACCTTTGATGTCGCCGCCATAAATATTGTAATAATGACGAGCGGCTTCTGCCACGCCATAGCCGGTGATCATATCTGCAACCGTGTATTTTCTGGAAACGTCTGGTGAATAGTCTGGATTCTCGATTACTTTGATGACGCCTTGTCGCAGTTGGCCTATGCGGTTGATTTTATCTGCCACAGATGGTGTGAAATGACCGTTGAAAACGCCTTCTTGCGGGTGCCAGACACCGCTTTCCTCTGTAATGGGTATTACTTCGTGGATCTCGTCAACGTTGAGATCGCCACCAGTTCCATAGTAGCTTTTTAGTAAAGGGGAAACAGCTCTGTACCATCGTTCCAATACACCTTTCTTGCGAGGATCCTGTGGGTCAAAATTAATTCCTGACTTTGCGCCACCTATGGCTGGTCCAGAAACCGTGAATTTGATCTCCATGGTTTTAGCAAGGGATAGAACCTCGTTTTGATCAAGACCAATTCTCATACGCGTTCCACCGCCAGCTGCACCACCTCTTAAACTATTGATAACCGTCCATCCTTCTGCATCTGTTTCTGGATCATTCCAGTGAAAGACGATTTCAGGTTCTGCGTTTTCATAGCGTTTTAAGAGTTCTTTCATTGAGTTTTATGGCTTAGCTCACAAATATAAAAAAGCGTAGGTCGATTTTGGGATTTTTCGCAATTTGTTATGGAGTATAAATTTTGCCGCTACTATGGTCTCTAGAAGCTCCAGTCACGCTAGAAATGCAATTATTTTCATTGCGTAGCCGCAGCACACCTAATAATGCAAAAATGATCGCTTCCTTCATGTCGATAATGGCTGGTTCTGGTAGTTCCAACAATGTCGATCGTTGGGTGTTGATTAATTCTAGCAAATATGAGTTGTAAGCTCCACCACCAGTAACGATCACTTTAGAATTTGCTGGCAGGCTTTCAGAGATGATTTTAGCAACATGGTGAGTGTAAGTGGCGATAACATTCAGCGGATCTTCAATCGTATCAAGAATTGGAAAAACGTACTCATTCACCCATTCGATTCCCAAGGATTTAGGTGCAGGTTGTTTATAAAATGGTAAATCTGCAAGTTGTTTTAGGATAGAGGATTGTGGAGTTCCCGCTTTCGCGAAAGCGCCATTATCATCATACTTCTTTCCTAGTTTTAAAGCATAGTGATTGAGCACAACATTTACTGCACAAAGGTCATAAGCCAGCCTATTTCCATTATTTTCAAAACTGACATTTGCAAAACCACCAAGATTAAGGCAATAGTCGTTGTTGCTAAAAAGCAAACGGTCGCCTATAGGTACCAGTGGTGCGCCTTGACCACCCATAGCGACATCCTGGACTCTAAAATCACAAACAATACGCTGGTTAGTTAAGGTTGCGAGCTCTGGAAGGTTTCCAATCTGTAATGTGTGACCATTCTCTGGATCGTGAGAAATCGTATGGCCGTGTGAACAAATCGCTATAAGGTTTTCAATGCTATTTGATTTGATGAAATCATTGCAAACGGCTGCCAGATACGTCGTGTAGTCTTTATTGAGCAGTTGCAAAATAGATTCATAAAGATCAATACCTCCTTGAAGTCTATTTGCCCATGATTGTTCATATTCAACACATTCATGGTGCAAAATTTCAAAACTCCAACCGCTTGAATATTTGAGATTAACGTGGACAAGATCAATTCCATCGAGAGACGTGCCAGACATGACTCCTATGACGTTATAACTCTGTGCTATCATGTGTTTTTATGATTGTGTGATACTGTCAAGAATCCTTAAATTTGCCGACAGATAAAAAAACAAATATACAGATGGATTTTAGCCTTACGGAAGAGCATTTAATGATTAGAGATGCTGCCAGAGATTTTGCAAAAACCGAATTGTTGCCTGGAGTGATCGAGCGTGACAACCTACAAAGATTCCCTACAGAACAAATTAAGAAAATGGGTGAGCTAGGATTTCTAGGAATGATGGCAGATCCTAAGTACGGCGGTGGTGGAATGGATACTATATCATACGTTTTGGTAATGGAAGAACTTTCTAAAGTGGACGCTAGTGCCTCCGTGATCGTATCGGTAAATAACTCACTGGTTTGTTGGGGACTTGATACTTATGGTAACGAGGCTCAAAAAGAAAAATACCTGACTAAACTAACCTCTGGAGAATCGATTGGCGCATTTTGTCTTTCTGAGCCAGAAGCTGGTAGTGATGCTACGTCCCAAAAAACAACGGCGATTGATAAAGGCGATCACTATGTGCTTAATGGTACTAAAAACTGGATCACAAACGGTAATAGTGCCGATTATTATCTAGTCATAGCCCAGACTGATAAAGAGAAAAAGCATAAAGGAATTAATGCTTTTATCGTTGAGAAAGGCTGGGATGGTTTTGAAATAGGTGTTAAGGAAGATAAATTAGGTATACGTGGTAGTGATACGCACTCATTGATTTTCAATGATGTGAAAGTGCCTAAGGAAAACAGGATAGGCGAGGACGGTTTTGGGTTCAAGTTTGCTATGAAGACACTTTCTGGTGGTCGTATAGGTATTGCAGCCCAAGCATTGGGAATCGCAAGTGGCGCTTATGAACTTGCGCGTGATTACAGTAAAGTGCGTAAGGCTTTTGGAACCGAAATCTGTAACCATCAAGCAATCGCCTTTAAACTAGCAGACATGCATACCAGCATTGCTGCAGCAAGACATTTGGTAATGAAAAGCGCATGGGATAAAGATCAAGGCAACAGCTATGATATGAGCAGTGCCATGGCAAAATTATATGCATCTCAAGTTGCAATGGATGTATCTGTAGAAGCGGTTCAGGTACATGGCGGTAATGGATTTGTAAAAGAATACCATGTAGAACGTTTGATGCGTGATGCAAAAATCACACAGATCTATGAAGGAACCAGCGAGATCCAGAAGATTGTAATTTCAAGAGGCCTTTTGGCTGATTAGATTAAAATAGAATCCTAATAAGATGCGAAATTTATCCCGCACCTTATGATTACGAGTAATATTAGAGACAAAAACGGTTGCCATAGGGTAGCTGTTTTTATTTTAATCCCTAAATTCAACCTCAGATTAAAATGTAGAATATGAAAGTATTGGTTACTGGTGGATTAGGTTATATAGGTTCACATGTGGTGGTAGAGTTGCAGGAGCGTGGCCATGAGGTTGTAATAATTGATGACCTATCAAACAGTTCAGAGAAGGTACTTGATCAAATAACATCCATAACTGGAAAAGAGCCTGAATTTGAAAAGCTTGACTTAAGGGTAAAAGAAGATGTGGTTTACTTTTTCAGAAAGCATAAGGATATTGAAAACGTAATTCATTTTGCAGCGTCAAAAGCCGTAGGCGAGAGCGTAGCACGACCGT
Organism: Nonlabens sp. Hel1_33_55; assembly: GCF_900101765.1. Classification (NCBI taxonomy): domain Bacteria; kingdom Pseudomonadati; phylum Bacteroidota; class Flavobacteriia; order Flavobacteriales; family Flavobacteriaceae; genus Nonlabens; species Nonlabens sp. Hel1_33_55. Next base: position 2,065,535 of record NZ_LT627735.1, on the reverse strand, counting down.
TGGATTATTACGAGAATAATATCACGGCTTTAGTCTATTTGCTCAACAACATTAAGAGAAGAAATACAAAGTTCATTTTCAGCTCATCCTGTACTGTTTATGGACAGGCAGATGAATTACCAGTATCAGAAAGTGCTCCAGTCAAACCAGCCGAATCTCCTTATGGTAATACTAAACAAATAGGTGAAGAAATTATTAGAGATCTCTGTAATGTGATGCCTAATTTGAATGCCATTGCATTGCGCTATTTCAATCCAATAGGGGCACACGAGTCGGCTAAGATTGGTGAATTACCGCTGGGAACACCACAGAATTTAGTTCCCTATATCACCCAAACTGGAATAGGACTGCGTGAACAGTTATCTATTTATGGCGATGATTACCCTACCAAGGATGGAACAGCAATAAGAGATTATATCCATGTGGTAGATCTTGCAAAAGCTCATGTTGTTGCTTTGGAAAGATTAGAAACCGGCAAGAATGAAACCAATATGGAAACCTTCAATATAGGAACAGGAACTGGTTCTACTGTTATGGAAGTAGTCAACACCTTTAAAGAGGTTTCTGGAAAGCCTTTGAACTATAAGGTAGTAGATCGCCGCTCGGGCGATATTACAGCTGCCTATGCACAAACGGATCGTGCCAATAACGTTCTAGGATGGAAAGCACGGTCGTCCTTGAAAGAAGCTTTAGAATCTGCATGGAAATGGGAGCAGCATGTCAGGAGTGAAGATTTCTAGGCGCTATAGAATCGTCGCTACTTGCTCGTTCACCCATTCTAGAAAACGTTCATCACTTTCATCAAAAGCTGCCACGGTATTACTGTCAATATCGATCTGGCCTATATTCTTGCCATCCTTGAATAATGGAATGACGACCTCACTTTTTACATAAATACTGCAGGCGATATAGTTATCCTGGGCCTTAACATCGTCCACCACAAAATTCTGATTAGAAACCGCTACCTGACCACAAATCCCTTTGCCAAAAGGTATCACCACATGATCTGTAGGCTCACCTGCTTGACACCACAGGTGTAACCTTGGCTCGGTTTCATGTGCCATGTAGAAACCTACCCAATTATAAGTAGGCAATTTATCTTGCAACAAATCGCAAATGGCTTGCATTTTCTTTACTGCTTCCTCATCACCGTTAATAATGGATGTAATCTGTGGTTTTAAATCGTTCTTTTGCATGAGTCTTTCTTAAGGCTGCCAAAATTAAGAGCCAAACTACCTTAAATAACTAACTTTGTTATAAATCTTATTGATTGGACCGCCTCAAACCCTATTATCCCGTTTTCAAATTTGTTATCATCTTTGGTGCGCTGTATTTACTGCTGTCGCTTGCTTACTATGGTTATTTGCAGTTGGAATATCAGGATTATAATTATCCAGATCCCATAACTGCTGGCGTGAGTAGGCAAACGCAGACGATACTTCAATGGTTGGGTTATGATGCGCAGATCTATAATGCATCCAGCCATCCATCAGTGATGTTGTATATCAACGATCAGATCGTTTATAGGGTGATTGAGGGTTGTAATGCGGTAAGTGTGATGTTGTTGTTTGCTGCTTTTGTCATCGCTTTCGCGAAAGCGTACAAGAAAACAATCCTCTTCCTATTGATAGGATTTGTATTTATCTATTTAGTGAATCTTACAAGGCTGGTCTCGCTTGCCCTAGTATTTCAAAATCTGCCGGAATTTAGGGAAGTTGCCCATGACATCGCATTTCCAGCAGTAATCTATGGGAGCGTCATCTTATTGTGGATCTACTGGATCAGAAAACCGAAAACCTCGTGAGCCGTTTACTTCAAATATGCGCTGTTGCGATACTGTTAGTGTTGTTGGTCTGCGTTCGTTATTTCCAGCATGACTTATTTTATGATCCACTGGATGAGTATTTCCATGGCGCATTCCAGAGCATGCCTTTTCCAGAGATGAAAACAATGTGGTTGTTTTTATCTAACTCATTGCGGTATTCGATGAACGCAATTATTTCGCTAGCTATAATCTGGGTTCTTTTTAAGTCCGCTAGTTATATTAAGGCAGGTTTATGGGTGTATCTGTTTGCTTTTATCGTGCTAAACGTTCTGTTTTTTGTCACGCTGCAGTTTGAAGCCTCGCTATCAAAAATGGCGCTTTTCTATACCAGAAGGTTTTTGATTCACCCTTTATTACTCTTTGTTTTGGTAGCTGGAGGCTATTTTCTCAAGACAAGAAATGCAGCCCTTATAGCGGACTCAAATGCGCCCGACGATAAAAAGTAGAAGGTTTGTAGAAGTATCCTAATATCAGTTTTCTATCTTCATTAAGCTCGCAAGGCGTCCATTCTTTCTTTATCAGCGCGATGCGCACCTTATTATCAACCTCGTCATTGAAAGGGGAAACGACTTCAATTCTGTCAATTTTATTGTCCTCAGTAAATTTCACACTATAAAGACCCATTCTCGTTTCATCAGTTTTGAGACGTATATCGCCTATAACATTTCCAGCTTCTGCATCAGTAATGGCATCACTACATTTAGTGGTGGCCTCTTTGAGATCTTGTTCAAAGGGTTGCAACTGGCGTAAGATTTTCAAATGATTTTGTACCGCCATTTGGTAGTCTGTTTCTGTGTTACTTAAGAGTTTATTGCGGTAACACGGCATAGTAAAATGATAGTTGCTTTTATAGTTGGCATACAATAACAACTGATCGCCTTCCTTTAAAAACAGCTGACATCCATCATTATTCTTACCATGGCCTTTCTTTTGAAATACAAAAACTTCATTGATTTCAGAACCTTTGAAAATCTCTTGAGTTGTAAAGGAAATTACATCAACCTCTGCATTGTAGGGATGCTGTTCTTTGGCAGTCACCGTTACAACTCCTATAAAATCGGTGTCTTTAAAATCGTTAAGAAGGTCTTTCTGGTAACAAACACAGGATTGGGCTATCCCATAGCTGGAAGCAAAAAAGAATAAAATTAAAAAACTATAATTGAATTTTTTCGGTAACAGGTTCACCATTTGTATTGTAATATTTATAGACGCCTCGAACGTCTTCTTTTTTAATGAAAATATAACTGCTATTGTCTAGTGTATCTAATGGCACAGGCCGCGCTGCAAGGTAATGGAATAAATTACTGAAAATCCCTACAGAGCTTTTAATATTCTCCTGATAGCTCTTGAAATCCGTAGGAGCTTTTACTGCTAGCAACGCACTGAAAAGACTCTGCTTGAGAGGTATTTCCTGAGTAGGTTTAGCATAGGCTTCACCTGTGCTTTTGAAACCAACAAAGCCTCCATGGTCTGCGGCAAGAATAATGATTGCGTCTGGATCTTTTTTGGAAATATGCTGGGTCATCTCTAGAATTTCAATGGCCATATCATCCATGCGCTGCAGATATACTTCTCTTTCCTCTTCAATAGTTCCTGCAGACCATTCACTGACTGAAATATGTCCTGGTGATAAAACTTCTACAAAATAAAACTGCGGTAGATCACTTGATACTTCCATTCTATCATAAAGATCTCTTTTGTAATCATTATTGGAAATATAACTGGTGGTAACATTTACGTCGTTATAGTCAACGTTTATGTAATCGTATGCAACTTTAGGGTGATTGAGGAGCAAGTATTTGTGTTGAAGAATGGCGTTGAGTTGATATCCATTTGACTTAAGAGTATTTAATGCGGCATTTTTGCCAACGATAATATCACGAGCATTGAATAATTCACCTTCTATTTTTCCATTGTTAAAATAGTGATGTTGTCCAGTAAATAATGCGCTGTTACTGGTGAGCGTGGTTGGATAATTACTGCGATATTCTCTATTGATGAAAATTTCATTTTCTTCCAGTTGGCTGTAGAAATCTGTTCCTGACCATTGATATTCTGGATTTTTAGCAGCTTTTGGTGCTACAAAACCATCAGGCTGGATTAAATAAATATTTGGCTTTTTCTCAAAAACTAGTTTTTCAAAATCTTGTGTTTTTGACCATTCTGGTGTCCCCACAATTCGCGTGACATAGAAGAAAGTAAAATTTGCCAAGGCAAAAAGTGTCATTAGACCCAGAATCAGAACTAGTTTTTTATAGTGTTTTGCTGTAAAAAATGCGCTTACTATACTAATTATTGCCACAAGAATAAGCCCTTTCCATCGCCAGCCTTGAAAGACACAAAGGGATAGGATGATTGCAAAGTTGATGATTAAATAAGACCAGTATAATTTTGACCTATGATTAGGCAACCATTTTTTAAAGGCCAGGTCCAGAAGTACAATCTCTACCACAGGCAACAGAATGAACATCAACAAGAAATTGCCAAGTTGAATCCACGAATTTACGCTTGTAAAATTATTCGTATATAAATATAGAATGCTGTAAACACCGGGTAAAACAGTAACTGTCCACCACAAGTGCTTATCGCTCTTAAAATATTTCAGTAAACGTTCCTTCATTTGCGACGCATTAAAAATAGGGTTCTGTGCGTCCCTTCGATTTTTTGTTTTTTGTCAATGTGGTAGTATTCTGAGTACGCTTTCGCGAAAGCGGACAGATTATAATCATCAAATAAATGACGAGCATCTCTTTTACTATCTAGAATGAATTGTACCCAACTGTCCTCACGATCGGGAAATTCGATAATTAAATGTTTGCTAATTCTCGAGAAAAATGCGGCGCTCATCTCGAACGGCACATTACCAGTAAGTGTAATATGATGAATCAACGCCAGCGCTAGGCTCAAATCTGGTTGTAGGTTTTCAATACGTTTACTAAAACTCTTACGTTCATTGTTGCCAAAACCTATAGATGGAGAAGGTTGCATCAGGTCGATAACTATCGGTAAGATCTTGCTGTCGCTGGATTCTAGTTCCTTTTTATAACAATAGTCAATCGCAGCTTGATCAATGTCACTAACGATTACCTGCTCTATGCTTGACGGTAATTCTCTGGCAAAGGTGCCGTCATTACCACCTAGATCAATAGCAGTTTTGGCATCAAGTGCATTGCTCCAATCATGAATCAATTGTTTTTTGTTGCCAAATGAGGCCGCATCATAATTGGTTTGATCATAGTAAGCCGTCCATTCTGTAGATTCTGATAATGACATTCCAGAAATATGCATCTCTAGAACTTTCAGAATTTTGAGCTGGGATTCTTTTGAAATTTTGGGTGATTTTTCAGCAGTGTTGGTTTGAGCCTCGCCATTATCCTTTGCCATCAAATGAATGTTGGGATAAATTACTGGATGAAATCTTGATTTCCATCCCAACAGTTTTGAAGTCTCTTTCAAGTCAACACCGTTAATTTGATGTGATAAGGTTTTGAGGTGTTGAGCGCCATATTTTTCAGCTAGTAGCAATGTGCCGAAAAAGTGCATTTCAAATTGCTGCAACGCACGCCACGGTTCGTTTTCTTTATAGCGTTCAATACTTAGTGTGTCAATAAAAATAGCTTTGCCATTATGAAATGTAATATTGAAAGCGCTGGCATCTTTGAGCGAGAAATCGTGTTCCAGCAAAAACATTTGCAATCGCAACGTAAGTTGGGCCGCATGTTTATATTGTGTAAAACTCCACTCGTAGGGATAACTAATGAATGGGATATGCTCTGGTTCAAGAATTATTTTATTTTCATCCTGTGAGACCTCACGGTGAGGTATAAGCCATCCTTTTGCAAACAGCTTTTCGTAGATTCCCGCATTTACTGCAGCACTATATTCCTCAAAAAAAACCGGGTTGATTTGGCGCCTTAAATGATCACCATCCAAAAAAATGTAACCAGAAGGATCTCTATAGGAAGCCGGTAATCGCTTCATTATTATTTGGTTTGATCTTTTTTGTACGCCTTGTCAAAGGAGTCCTCCTTTTCTTTTTTACGCAATCCCAACCATCCTTTTATAAAATTAATGCATGTTTTATAAAAGAGTACAAAACCAGCAAATGCAGCGATGGCGGCTTGAGCGATCATAGCTCCTAATCCTGGATCAAAATATAGAATGAAATTCATAATGGGATGATTTCAAGTTGGGTTAAAGGTCTTGATTTAAAATTGATAGAAGGTTAGACCAGTTTTTCGCTAGTCAAAAATACCATTTTATGTGTTGATGATGTTGGAGTTTATGGTTTCGCGAAAGCGATAACCAGATTTTCTCAATAGGTGAACATAATATAGGTCTAATATAAAAACTATAATTCCAAGAAGGAGCATAGCGCGATCAACGCCGCCAAGTCTAGTGACGCCAAAAACTCCCAACATAAGAGTCAAGCAAAATGTTCCCAGTAATTTACTCATTGCCACAACTAAATTATGAGTAAAGTGTTTTTTGCGTTTTAAAAAATTAGTTATGAAGAGTATGGACATGATGATGTTTATGCCTAAGCCAACATAATTGGCTCCTATTCTAGGCGTGTAGAGAATAGCGCCGAAATGATTAACAACCAAGCCAGTCAAAAACAAACCGACTACTATCCATATAAAATATGGCCTGCGTTGTGGATTGTTGCGGCCATATCGCCAGAAGGTGTAAACAATCAAAAGATCCAAGCAAAACCAGATGGCGTTGATATAATTTAAAAAATATGATCCTACGATCATGAAGCCTCGTATCGTGTTGTACAATTCCCAACCTACATTAAGGAATAATGCTACAAATGGAATACAATAGGTCCTCGATTTAAAACCGATGCGTATAGCTTGCAGATAAGCCAATACCCAAGATAAACCTCCAGCAATTACTAATACTGCTTTGATGTAATAAAGCGTATCACGATCTAAAAATGATAGAAAATCCATGAATTGCATAGTTAAGAATTCTATACCGATTGGGCATAAAAAAACTGCCTCTTGAATAAGAGGCAGTTTTAAATTATTAGTCCGATTATTTCTAGACCGGATTTAGAATCATGTCAATACGTTCTGCAAGGTCACGCAAGTGAATTCTTGACAAACGATCACCAGTAGAATTAGCTGCTCTACGAGAATCTCTCAATAGAGTTTCCAATTCTGCACGTACGATAGGTCTAATGTCACTTTGTGCAACATCAATCCCTGAACCACCAAAGCGGCCTGTGCGAGCATCCTGCTCATTTTCCATGATGTATTGTAATCTCTCTACATAAGCACGTTGCAAGTTTCTACGGTAGCGGTCAATTGTTCTACCGCGAGATAATTCACTAAAGATTCCCTGACGCAAGTCAGTCATCATCTCTAATAAACCGTAAGCTTCACGACCATTGACTTCTTCGTTTTCCATTAAACGAGCCATACGACCGAAGTCAAGAACGTCGTTAAGTGCTCTCACTTGAACACCACGCAATCTTTCAATACCACCATCACTTTCTATTTTGTTGAAGATGTCTTGATCAATCAACCATTCTGGTGTTTCAAAAACTTGCTCTTGTAAAAACTCCATAGCACGTTCTTGCTTGTCACGTGGGGCATGCTCATATACAGCACCTTCTTGACCGTAGGCTTTGTAAGTTTCTTTCACACCACCAATGTTTGCAGCAACGTGTCCTAGGTATCTATTGTACTGACCTAAAACTTGTCCATACATAGTTTCAAGGTCGTCATAGTTCTCACCTTCTTTACCTGTCCACTCTCCTAGTTTAGGAACGATTCTTTTAAGATTCATGATCCCGTAATTACTAGCTTTCATGCTATCGTCACCTAGATCTTCAGTCTGGCTAGTGTAATCAATCACACCAAATTGCTGACGACCAAAACGATACAAAGGATCGCCTGCTTTTTCCATGATCCACTCGTCAAGGATTTCTTTTTCCTCTTCTGCAGTTTTACCAGGAATAGGCTTGTAACCCCACTTGATCGCATATTTATCATAAGGACCTATGTTAGGCATCAATGCTACATCACCATCTTCTGGTTGTGCTACATAATTGAATCTTGCATAGTCCATGATACTAGGTGCCGTACTATATTCAGCTGTAAATTCTGGGCTACGTAGATCTTCAACAGAATAAGCTACAGAACTTCCCATATTGTGAGGTAGACCTAATGTATGACCTACTTCATGAGAGCTCACAAAACGGATGAGTCTTCCCATAACTTCTTCATCAAATTGTGTCGCTTGAGCTTTATCGTTAATGGCAGCTGTCTGAACAAAGAACCAGTTGCGTAACAAAGTCATAACATTGTGATACCAGTTGATGTCAGATTCTAGAATCTCACCAGATCGTGGATCTGATACGTGTGGTCCATTTGCGTTAGGTATAGGTGATGCAAGGTATCTTACCGTTGAATAACGAACATCTTCTGGACTCCAGTCTGGATCTTCTTCTTTAGTAGGTGCATCTGCAGCGATAATTGCTTCTTTGAAACCTGCTGCTTCAAAAGCTACTTGCCAGTCGTTGATTCCTTCTTTAATGTATTTTCTCCATTGTTGAGGTGTAGCAGGATCGATGTAATAAACGATTTGTTTTTTAGGCTCTACCAGTTCACCTCTATTAAAGGCTGCCATATCTTCATCTTTAACTTCAAGTCTCCAACGATCTAAATAGCGTACAGTTTTTGTTTCTTGAGCATCAAGACCATAATCTTGTTGACCTCTGGCAAACCAACCAACTCGTTGGTCAAAATAGCGACGCTTCATAGGCTCTTCTGGTAGAAGAATCATGGAGTTGCTCATCTCTAGAGTGATAGACTGTACATCGTCGTTAGATGGTGCTTCACTTGCTAGGTAGGTTTTTACGTGACGACTCTCAATATTTTCTGGAAATGACTTTAAAGTGTCAATATAAGAACGATCATCATCAAGTCTTGAAACTTTGTAGCGACTGCGCTGTGATTGTGGGAAACCTATAGATTTCACATCTTCACTAAAGAATTTAGTAACGTCAATTACTGCGTTATTATTAACGCTGTCTTTTTTCACTGCAGCGATAGGAAAAGAGTAGAGGATAGGTTCAAAATTTGAATTCTCAACAGCAATACTTACTGGAAGAGAGTCTGCAGCAACAACGGAATGTGATACAACTCTTAATAGGATATTGTCATTCTTACGTTGCCATCTAAGTGTTTGCGTGTTAGCCTTTCCACCACCAAAACCAATGCCGGCAGCAGTTTTAGCAATACGTGTTACCATCAACATCTCTCTGTCTAGAAGACTGTCAGGGATTTCATAGTAGTACTTATCTTCCACCTTATGAACTGTAAAAAGACCTGGATCGCTTTTGGCATCCTTAGTAATCACCTTTGCATAAGGTTTCATACCATCTTTTTTATCAGATTTGCTGGCAGAATCCTCTGTTCCAGCCTTTGAAGATCCTTTTTTTGATCCACAACTTGTTATAAAAGTTGCCGTCATCAATAGAATCATCATCAGTTTTAATGATTTCATTTATTCAATTTTAGATTAAGCTTTAAAGATATCAAGCAAATGCTAAATTTATCTTAAGTAGATGTTAAGTAAAGTTGTTAATGTGTCAGTGTTTTCTCGCTTTCGCGAAAGCGAAACCCAATTAGAATTTGATCCACAAAAAAAAGCCACCTCATGATGAGATGGCTTTCTAAATAAATTATCGGTACACGAATTACATCATGCCGCCCATGCCTCCTGGCATTCCACCACCTGGCATTCCGCCGCCGCCGTTGTCTTCCTTTATTTCAACTAAAGCACATTCAGTGGTAAGGATCATTCCTGCAACTGACGCTGCATTTTCAAGGGCAACACGAGTTACCTTTTTAGGGTCAATGATTCCTTCTTTTAGCATGTCCACGTACTTGTCGTTTTTAGCATCGTAGCCGTAGTTACCACCTTTAGATTCTAAAATCTTGGCAATTACCACACTTCCTTCACCACCAGCATTCTCAACGATAGTTCTCAACGGGCTTTCTATCGCACGTACTACAATCGATATTCCAGTTTCTTGGTCAAAGTTTTCAGCTTTCAACTTAGCTAGAACAGATTTTGCTCTTACTAATGCAACACCACCACCAGCAACAATTCCTTCTTCAACCGCTGCACGAGTTGCATGAAGTGCATCATCCACACGATCTTTTTTCTCTTTCATTTCAACTTCGCTTGCTGCACCTACATAAAGTACGGCAACACCACCAGCTAACTTAGCTAGACGCTCTTGAAGTTTTTCTTTGTCGTAATCAGAGGTTGTGTTCTCGATTTGAGATTTGATCTGACCTACGCGATCCTTGATGTCCTTGTTAGAACCAGCACCGTTTACAATAGTTGTATTATCCTTATTGATGTCCACTTTCTCTGCTGTACCTAACATGTCGATGGTTGCGTTCTCAAGAGTGAAACCTCTTTCTTCAGAAATTACTGTACCACCAGTCAAGATTGCGATGTCTTCCAGCATAGCTTTTCTACGGTCACCAAAACCTGGAGCCTTAACAGCTGCAATTTTCAATGCGCCACGCAATTTGTTTACTACAAGAGTTGCAAGAGCCTCACCATCTACATCCTCAGCAATGATCAATAACGGCTTACCTGATTGTGCTACTGGTTCAAGAACCGGCATCAAATCCTTCATGGTAGAGATCTTCTTGTCAAATAACAAGATATATGGATTCTCTAATTCGGTTGTCATTTTCTCACTATTGGTAACAAAATATGGAGAAAGGTATCCACGGTCAAACTGCATACCTTCAACAACATCTACATAAGTTTCAGTTCCTTTAGCTTCTTCTACAGTGATAACACCTTCTTTTCCAACTTTTCCAAAAGCTTTAGCGATCAAGTCGCCAATCATCTCGTCATTGTTAGCAGATATACTCGCTACTTGCTTGATCATCTCGCTAGAGTCACCTACTTTTTTAGCTTGCTTCTCAAGATCCTTAACGATAGCCTCGACCGCTTGGTCAATACCTCTCTTAAGGTCCATTGGGTTAGCACCAGCAGCTACGTTTTTCAAACCTTCTTTTACAATAGCTTGAGCTAGTACAGTTGCGGTAGTTGTACCATCACCGGCAAGATCGTTGGTTTTAGAAGCAACCTCCTTAACCATTTGTGCACCCATATTCTCAAGCTCGTTTTCAAGTTCGATTTCTTTGGCTACACTTACACCATCCTTGGTCACCACTGGCGCACCGAATGATTTACCAATGATTACGTTACGACCCTTAGGTCCCAAGGTTACCTTTACTGCATTAGCAAGTGCATCGACGCCTCGTTTGATACCGTCTCTTGCTTCTATGTCAAATTTTATGTCTTTTGCCATTTTTAATGTTTTATAGAAAGACTGCTCAGTGGCAACCTTTCATTTGTTGTTTAATAATTTGATTGATGGTTGTTTCGCTTTCGCGAAAGCGAACTAATTCTCACTACACTATTGCAAGAATATCGTCTTCTCTCATGATAAGATAGTCCGTGCCTTCCAGCTTCAATTCTGAACCGCTGTATTTACCGTACAATACAGTGTCACCAACCTTTACGGTCATGTCATGATCCTTGTTACCTTTACCTACTGCCACGACAGTTCCTTGTTGTGGTTTTTCTTTTGCTGTATCTGGAATATATAGACCAGAAGCGGTTTTCTGTTCTGCTGCGGTAGGTTCGATAAGAACTCTATCTGATAATGGTTGAATATTTAATGCCATTTTTTAAAAATGTTTAAAGTTATTTAGTGAAGGTGTAATGTTCCATAAATATGCCACAAGCTCAATGCTGACAAAACATCATATAAATAAAATATCCAGCACGATGGCTGGATATTTTGTCAGTTATATGTAAGTAAATTTATTGCTCAGTCTCTGGAGTGTCATCTGCAGTAGCTGCAGGAGTTTGTTGTGGTGTGCTATTCAAATCTGGAGCTTCTACTTCAATAGGCTCTGCTACTTGAATAGTTCCAGCTTGATTTTCTTTGATCAAAAACGTACTTGCAGCAAGAATGAAAACTAAAAGTAGAGTTGAAAGAACCCAAGTACTCTTGTCTAGAAAGTCTCCTGTTTTCTTAACACCACCTAATTGCTGTGTGCCACCACCACCAAAACTGGAGGACAAACCACCACCTTTAGGATTTTGAACCATGATCACGATGACAAGTAAAAAGGCTACAAATATGATGAGGCCTAGAAATATATAAAATGAAGTCATTTAAGTATTACTTTGTAAGTTCTTGATTTCCCGAATTCGGTCTGCAAAGAAACCACTTTTTTCTGGATGCTGCAATATCATTATCTCGTAAGATTTTATTGCCTTCTCGTAATTTTTCTGTGCGAGGTAGACCTTAGCAAGCGTTTCTGTCATTAATTGTTTCTCACTGTCGGTATTGTAGCCTGTAGGTAATTCTGCCGTTCCTGATTTGCGTGGTGTGATGCGAGGTTTTGCTTTTAAAAATTCATCTATACGACGCATTTTTTCGAGCTTTTCCTCGTCGATCTCAATAGGTTCTACCGCTATTTGTTCAACGGACTTAGTCTCGTCAGACCTATCGATAGGTTTCACATTAGTTAGTTGCAACCATTCACTAAAGCTGTATTTATCATCTTTCTTGAATTCCAATACGTCATTGGGTACCACGTTTTCTGATGTCGAGGTATTCTTTTTTTCAAAAAGATCTGCGTCCGTTACTTTATTGAAATCTGTATCTGCGTTTAGATCATTCGTTCTAACCTGTACTTCTTCAACCTCGACCTCAATGTTTTCAAGTTGTTCCTGTTGGGCTTTGATCTGCTCGCTTATTCTGTTTTGTAAGAACACATCAGAGGTTATAAAATCAAAAAGAACAGATCGATCAGCCGTATGTGCAGCAGTTACCTGCAGTTCCTTATTGTAAACCGAACTTTGTGCATTGTGCAACCCTTTCAAATAAACACTACGAGCCGATTGAAAATAAGGATACTCCCTAAGGGTTGCTTCTAGGTTGGGCAAGTCGTCTGGATGCACTTCGCTAGGGTTGGATAGAATATGGTGGAGTCTACCGGTATTTACCATTTTGCAAGTGTATCATTAAATATATCCTGTGTAATTTGTGTGTAAATCACATCCAGTGCTGTGTCTAATGCAGCGTTTTGCAATATGGTATTTGCGTCATAGTCATAGTAGAAACTATAAGGCTTTTCAAAGCTTTCCTCATCGTTTTTGGTATTGATAAAGCGCACATTAATATCGATGGTCAATCTATTTTGAGACGCGCGATTATTTGCGGTAGCCGTGATAGGTGAGATATAATAACGAGTAATCTCTCCTTGATAAATATAGTCTCCGTTTTGCGTTACTAGAGTAAGGCTACTCTGATCTTGTATCAAATCCTGAAGCGCTAATGTGAATGTGCGCTCTATACCAACCTCAGTTTGTACCGCTGTGTACCCAAAATAATCTACCTGAAACGTATTGATGTTATCAGGAATCGATACAGCATTCAAACTATAAAATCCACAGGATTGTAGACTGGAAATCAATACTACAACCATACCCATTTTAAATATTCTAGAGATCATATTGCTTTATTTTGCGATACAAGGTACGTTCTGAAATTCCCAAATCATCTGCTGCTGCTTTGCGTTTTCCTTCGTGACGTTCCAGTGATTTTTTGATGAGTTCAATTTCTTTTTCTACTAGCGATAAAGATTCTTCTTCTTCTACCTCGGTTGCAAAATCGTATCGATCTACCGCAGTTTCAACTTCGTTGTTTGAAGTAGGTTGCGCCATATTCTTATCGTAGGCATCTTCTTGACTTACTTCATAAGCTTGATCGATAACATCTTCATAATCGTCAGAATTACTGCTATCGTTACTGCCGTAAATGCGATTGATCAATCCTTGCTGCTTTTCTTTAACGTCAACGCTGCTCCCGCTATTCATGAGCTCGTTGGTCAATTTTTTGAGATCATTCAAGTCGTTTTTCATATCAAACAAAACCTTGTATAGAATCTCACGCTCGTTAGCAAACTCGCTATCGCTCGTTTTCTTTTCGCCAATCACGGCAGGCAAATTACTACCAGCATCTGGTAGGTAATTCTTCAGGGTTGTTCCTGTGATATTTCTTTCTTTTTCAAGAACGCTAATCTGTTCTGCGATGTTGCGCAGCTGTCTAATGTTACCGCTCCATCTGTAATTTTGTAATAGTGAGATGGCATTATCATCAAGACGCAGCGTCGGCATTTTATACTTTCCAGCAAAATCAGATGCAAACTTGCGGAAGAGCAAATGAATATCTTCCTTACGCTTGCGCAATGGTGGCAATTCAATCTCTACGGTACTCAAACGATAATAGAGGTCTTCCCTAAACTTTCCTTTTTCAATAGCCGTGAACATGTTCACGTTAGTCGCTGCAACGATACGTACATCCGTTTTTTGAGTTTGTGACGATCCTACTTTTAGGAATTCTCCATTTTCCAAAACACGCAGCAAACGAACTTGTGTAGGCAATGGCAATTCGCCAACTTCATCTAGAAAAATAGTACCGCCATCAGCTACCTCAAAGTAACCGCTTCTTGTTTGTGTGGCACCGGTAAAGGCTCCTTTCTCATGGCCGAAAAGTTCTGAATCGATCGTTCCTTCTGGAATCGCACCACAGTTGACCGCAATATATTTAGCGTGTTTTCTAAAGGATTGTGAATGAATAATACGAGGTATACTTTCTTTACCAACACCACTTTCTCCAGTCACTAATACCGAAATATCAGTAGGAGCAACTTGCAATGCTTTTTCAATAGCACGGTTAAAAGTTGGGTCGTTCCCTATAAGTTCAAAACGCTGTTTGACAGATGTTACTGTTTCCATAAATTAAGCTTGAATTCTAACAGGTCCTTCCATATCACTGTAACCAACTGCTTCTCCTATGAGAGTCGCGCCAGTACAGTCATCCACACGTACCATTACCATGTCACCAACTTTGTAATTTTCCTTTGGGAATACGGCTACTACATTATGAGAGGTTTTCCCAGCCCATTGATCGGCAGATTTTTTTGATTCTTTTTCAATCAAAACCTCCACAATGGTGTTGAGGTTTTGAGCGGTGCGCATGGCGCTATGCTCTTGTTGTAAATTTATAATTTCAACAAGCCTGCGGTGTTTGACATCTGCAGGAATATCGTCTTCTAGTTTGCGCGCTGCCAGCGTTCCTGGACGCTCTGAATAGGCGAACATAAATCCGAAATCATATTTTACGTAACGCATCAAACTCAAGGTATCTTGATGATCTTCTTCGGTTTCTGTTGGGAAACCGGCAATCATATCTTGCGAGATAGAAACACCTGGAATGATAGCATTTACCCTATCAATAAGATCCATATATTCTTGTCTCGTATGCAGACGGTTCATGGCTTTGAGAATGCGATCACTACCAGATTGTACGGGCAAGTGAATGTAATCACAGATATTTCTGTGTGCTGCCATAGCATGTAATACATCATCACTAATATCCTGCGGATTACTAGTTGAAAAACGTATTCTCATATCAGGTTGTGCGTTAGCTACCTTATGAAGCAATTGGGCAAAATCTATTGCCGTCGCCTTAGCCATTTTGCTAGCTTTCTTAAAATCTTTTTTTAGACCACCGCCATACCATAGATAGGAATCCACATTTTGACCCAACAAAGTGATTTCTTTAAAACCTTTTGAGGCAAGATCATTTACTTCTTCTATAATACTGTATGGATCACGGCTGCGCTCACGTCCACGTGTGAACGGTACCACGCAAAAGGTACACATGTTATCGCAACCGCGAGTGATAGAAACAAAGGCAGTAACACCATTGGAATGCAAGCGCACTGGCGCTACATCACCATAAGTTTCATCGCGTGACAATAACACGTTAACGGCATCGCGGCCTTCATCAATTTCTGCAATCAAGTTAGGAAGATCCTTGTAGGCATCAGGTCCCACAACCATATCCACGATCTTTTCCTCCTCCAGAAATTTTTCCTTTAAACGCTCTGCCATGCATCCTAGAACACCGACTTTCATCTTCGGGTTGTGATCCAGCTTCACGGCATTATACTTTTCAAGTCGTTTGCGTACGGTCTGTTCTGCTTTGTCACGTATGGAACAGGTGTTAACCAGAACCAGGTCTGCTTCTTTTAAATCTTGTGTCGTATTGAAACCCTGCGTAGCAAGGATCGAGGCTACGACCTCACTATCGGCAAAATTCATCTGGCAACCGTAGCTTTCTATGAAAAGCTTGCGCTTGTTTTGTTGCAATGGTGCAATTTCCAGCGCGGTTCCTTGTTTTTCTTCTTCTATAATTTTTTCCATCTGCATGCTTCTCTTATCGAGTTTGCAAAGATAGTTTTTTGGACGGATTGTGACAAGTTGGCAGTATTAATCTTATGTTGATGTTTTGGTTCGCTTTCGCGAAAGCGAGTTTTATCACATACCTCCATGCACTACACGGTCATAAGTTGATAAGATAAAGTTCTGAGGAATTTAAATTACAGTCAATTGGTTTAAGAGACGGGAGACGGGAGACGAGATGCAAGAGGAAAGAGAAAAGAAAAAAGAGACAAGAAATACTATTAAGAAATGAAAAGATAGGATTTAAGACAACGTTCTAAGTTGATACACTTCAAAGGGCCGATCTGAATTAACCATTACTAAAATCCTAGTCGATCTCTCGCGTTAGGGATAGGAGTGAAAATCCTTTTATCACGCATTAGCGTGACAAAAGATTGTAACGCATAGCCCGACCATACCGCTTTTTGGCGGGATGGTAACGCCCCACAACAAATAAGAATTTCAATATTACAGTTTCAATAAAATCTTGACCTTATTATATAACAAGCAGCAAATGAAACCTTTATAATCAATATATCACTTGTAAACAGCTGTTTAACAACGATTTATATTTTTAATAAAAATATCCTATACCTTTGCAGGCTAAATCAAATAGCTGAATGGCAAAGAATCTGGTAATTGTAGAGTCGCCCGCAAAGGCAAAAACGATCGAGAAATTTCTGGGTAAGGATTATAAGGTAGCGTCCAGTTTTGGACATATCGCAGACTTACCAGCAAAGGAACTGGGCGTTGCGGTAGACAAGGATTTTGAGCCTAAATACATTGTGAGCAGTGATAAGAAAGATCTTGTCAAAAAGCTCAAGAAAATGGCTGCCGAATCTGATATGGTATGGCTTGCGAGTGATGAGGATCGTGAAGGTGAAGCTATTGCATGGCACCTGGCAGAGCAGCTGGATTTAAAGAAAGAAAAGACAAAGCGTATCGTTTTCAATGCGATTACTAAAAGTGCGGTTCAAAATGCCATTGACAATCCACGTGATATAGATTACGATCTGGTCAATGCACAGCAGGCAAGACGTGTTCTGGATAGAATTGTAGGTTATGAGATCTCTCCTATATTATGGAGAAAGGTGAAAGGTGGCGCGAGTGCTGGCCGTGTACAATCGGTAGCTGTACGTTTAATCGTAGAGCGTGAACAGGAAATACATGACTTTGAAGGCGATAATTTTTACCGCGTTGATGCCGATTTTGCTACAGCAGATAAAAAGTCTTTAAAGGCAAAATTGCCTTCAAATCTATCTTCACGCAAAGAAGCGGAAGATTTTTTAGAGCAAAATAAAGGAGCAAAATTTCATGTAGCTGACCTTGTAAAAAAGCCGGCCAAAAAATCTCCAGCACCACCATTTACAACTTCAACACTACAACAGGAAGCATCAAGAAAGCTGTCCTTTAATGTGAGCCGCACCATGCAGTTGGCGCAACGACTTTATGAAGCTGGTCTCATTACTTATATGAGGACTGATAGTGTGAACTTAAGTAAAGAGGCCAAAACCGGCGCTCAAGATGAGATTTTAAAAGCCTACGGTAAGGATTTCCATAAAGAGCGTAATTATAAAGGTAAATCTAAAGGAGCGCAGGAAGCCCATGAGGCAATTAGACCTACAGATTTTAACTTGCATTCTTCTGGTGCAGATCGTGATCAGACTAGATTGTATGAACTGATCTGGAAAAGAGCCATCGCATCCCAGATGAGTGACGCACAACTTGAACGTACTAATGTTACCATCGCTGCAGACAAGCACGACAAGAACTTTACCGCTAGCGGTGAAATCGTCAAATTTGAAGGATTTCTAAAAGTCTATCTGGAAAGTACTGACGATGAAGATCTGGAGCAAGAAGGCCTGTTGCCACCCTTGAAAAAAGGACAGGCGCTTACCAATAAAAAAATTACTGCTACAGAGCGTTTTTCAAGACCACCATATCGTTACAGTGAAGCTTCACTAGTAAAGAAATTAGAAGAACTAGGAATAGGTCGACCATCTACTTATGCGCCAACTATTACTACGGTTCAAAACCGTAAGTATGTAGAGAAAGGTCAAAGTACTGGTGAAGAGCGTGCATACGTCCAGCTTGTGCTTAAAGATTCGAAGGTTGTTGAAAAAGAACTTTCTGAAACTACCGGAAGCAATAAAGGAAAATTGGTGCCGACTGATGTAGGTCGGGTAGTGAACGACTTTTTAGTCGCTCACTTTGAAAATATTCTGGACTATAACTTCACCGCCAAGGTAGAAGAGTCCTTTGATAACATCGCCGAAGGGAAAGAGCAATGGACCGATATGATGGACCATTTCTATAAAAAATTCCACCCAACCGTCACTGACGTTGCAGAAAATGCAGAACGTGAAGTAGGTGAGCGAGTTTTGGGTAAAGACCCTAAGACTGGAAAACCTATATCTGTTAGATTGGGAAGATTTGGTGCAATGGCACAAATAGGAACGGTAGAAGATGAGGAGAAACCTCAATTTGCCAGTTTGCTACCATCTCAGTCTTTGAATACCATCACGCTGGAAGAAGTCATGGATTTGTTCAAGCTACCTAGAACGGTAGGCGAGTACAACGGTCATCCAGTTGAGGTGAACCAAGGAAGATTTGGACCTTATGTGAAATTCAACGAGAAGACATTTGTTTCTCTTGAAGACGGCGACGACCCAATGACATTGACTTTTGAACGTGCTGGCGAGTTAATTGCTGCAAAGGAAAAAGCAGATGCTCCTATATATATGTATGACGAGCAACCTGTTACTAAAGGTGTAGGCCGTTTTGGACCCTACATTAAATGGGCAGGTATGTTTATATCTGTCAACAAGAAATATGATTTTGATAATCTGACTAATGATGATATCGAGACCTTAATCAAGGATAAAATCCAAAAGGAAAAGGATAAGCTTATCGTGGATTGGGAAGAAGAAGGCATCAGGATTGAAAAGGCGCGTTGGGGTAGACACAATGTAATCAAAGGAAAAACAAAGGTGGAACTTGCAAAAACCATTGATCCTTTAAAAATCACTTTGGAAGAAGCTAAAGAGATGATTGCTAAAAAAGCTCCCAAGAAGAAAGCGGCGGCTAAGAAAAAAACTACTGCAAAGAAGAAAGCTCCTGCTAAGAAGAAGACCGCTTCCGCGAAAGCGAAAAAGAAATAAGCTTCATGATTCTAGAATATCTCCAACCTATCGATGACGCCACGGTGGCGCACGCTAGGATTCAAGAAGATCGTACACTAGGTAAGACCATCCAGTTGCATACTAAGCAGGATGGTCTTCCTGATTTAGAAAATGTTGATATCGCTATGATTGCGGTTCTTGAAAACCGTAGGGATCAAAACGCTTTGTTGCCTATGGGCAATCTAGATGGTGTACGACGCAAATTGTATGAATTGTTCCCTGGCAATTGGCACAGTATGATCGCAGACTTAGGCAATATTATGCCAGGTGAAAGCGTGAATGACACCTATTTTGTGGTGCGAGAATTGACCGCTCATTTTATCAAACAGGGAATTATTCCTATCATTCTAGGCGGTAGTCAAGACTTGATGTATCCAATTTATAGGGCTTTTGATGAAATAAAGCCCATGATCAATGTGGTGAATGTTGATCGCAGGTTTGATCTGGGGAATATTGAGATGCCTATCGATAGCCATAGCTACATAGGAAAAATGGTCGCAACAGAACCTTACAATTTATTCAATTATAGTAACCTCGGTTATCAGACATATTTCAATTCGCAAGAAGAAATTGATTTGCTGGATCGTTTGTTTTTTGATGCCGTACGATTGGGAGAAATACAAGGTGATATGACCATCGCTGAGCCTGTCATTAGAGACTGTGATTTGTTAGGAATTGATATCTTAAGCGTCCAGGCAAATGATCTTTTATATGATAAAGGGCACCCAAACGGATTTCAATCGGCTCAAATGTGCAGTTTATCGAGATATTCTGGAATCAGTGATCGATTAAAGGCGTTCGGAATTTTTGAGATTCCTAGTGGAGATTTTCCGGTTTTGGAAAGTGCTGTTTCTCAGATCCTCTGGTATTTTTTTGAAGGGTACAATTTTAGGCATGGAGAGTATCCAGTTGACGTTTCATCGGGTTTTTTGAAATATCAGGTACCTATTGAGGATCAGGTTCTTAAGTTCTACAAATCTGTTAAAACAGAACGTTGGTGGATTGAATTACCCTTTAATTCTGCTATCAATAATAAACTGAAACAATACACGTTATTACCCTGTGACAAGAAGGATTACCTGCAGGCAACAGATCAAATTTTGCCAGAACGATGGTTAAAAGCACGTCAAAAAAACGAGATATAATCAGTTGTTCAAGCCTTTTTTTAAATAATAATAGAATAGAAATAGTTGGGGAATTGAAATCTTTTAGATAGGTTTACCAGCTTAAATCTTAAACCAAAGAGGAAACGTACTTATGAAAAAATTACTTATGCTCGTTGCGGTCATCGCTTTTCTTGCCAGTTGTGGTAAGGGCGATCGCGGTCAACTGGTAGGTGTAAAAGGTAAGAAATGGCATCCAGAGAAACCTTATGGTATGACTCTGGTTCCAGGTGGATCTTTTATAATGGGTAAAGCAGATGATGATATCGCTGCTACTCTAAATGCACCAGCCAAAACGGTTACGGTACCGTCCTTCTATATGGATGAAACTGAGATTACAAATGCAGAATATCGCAAGTTTACTAACTGGGTGCGCGATTCTACTCTAAGAATGAGACTCGCTATACTTGCAGATGATGAAGGTCTGGTTCAAGGTGATGGAGGAACAGGAGATTTTGCTTTTCAAAATACAGATCCAGATGACATGACTGTCTGGGAACAATATGTTGAGGACAATTACATAGGATTAGGTGAGACTGGATATGAAGGTCGTAAACTAAACTGGGATGAGGATCTTATATGGGATACTGAAGATATTCCTGACGAATATTATGCTGAGGCTTATGACTCCATGTATATTCCTTTTGAAGAAGCGTATAACGGAAAGAGATCTATTGATGTTGAGAAATTGATCTTTAGATATTCTGAGAAGGATGTTCAGAAAGCTGCCAAAAATCGTGATTTAAGTAGAAAGGATTTTATCAAAACCTACACAACGAGAATTTATCCAGACACGACGGTATGGATTCGTGATTTCAACTACAGTTATAATGAGCCCATGCATAATGATTATTATCATCATGCAGCTTTTGACGATTATCCTGTGGTAGGTATAAACTGGATGCAAGCAAAAGCATTTGCTCACTGGAGAACTCTTTATCACAACGGTGATCGTAGACAAAAGAAAAACCTAGAGGATGTACCTGATTACCGACTGCCAACTGAGGCAGAGTGGGAATATGCCGCTCGCGGTGGATTAGAAGGTGCCACGTTCCCTTGGGGTGGACCTTATGCAAAGAATGACCGTGGTTGTTTCCTTGCAAACTTTAAACCTTTACGTGGAGATTACGCAGCAGATCAAGCATTGTATACTGTAGAGGCAGATGCTTATGAACCTAATGATTACAACTTATATAACATGTCTGGTAACGTTTCAGAATGGGTGAACTCATCCTATGAACCTGGTGCCTATGAATATATGAGTTCCATGAGTCCTGTTGTGAATGACGAGAATAATCGTCGCAAAGGAGTTCGCGGTGGATCATGGAAAGACGTTTCCTACTTCCTTGAAGTTGGAACCAGAGATTATGAATATCAGGATTCTGCAAGAAGTTATATAGGCTTCAGAACAGTTCAATCCTATGTAGGTACTGACGTCACCCTAAACGCAGCTACAAATTAATATTACCCAAACAATAACTATCAATTAAAAAAGGTCCCTATCAATGGCACAATCTAAAACAACTAAGAAATTATTTAACATGGCTTACGGTCTAGGAGCCGCAGTCGTAATTATTGGAGCACTATTTAAAATTTTGCACTGGGAACTTCCTCTAGGTTTCTATACACTCACCGGTGGTGACTTACTAGCTATTGGTCTTTTGACTGAGGCGGCAATTTTTGCAATTTCTGCATTTGAGCCCGTTGATGATGATCTAGACTGGTCTATCGTTTATCCAGAGCTTGCAGGTGGTCCCGCTTCCGCGAAAGCGAAACAAACAACCATCATTGAGGAAGAAGAAGCTCAAGGAATGTTATCCAAGAAATTAGATGCCATGCTTAAGGATGCAAAAGTAGACGCTGCCTTAATGGAGAGTCTAGGAACAAGCATTAGAAGTTTTGAAGGCGCAGCTAAAGGAATGGCTCCAACCGCTGAAGCTATGTCATCCACTAAAAAATATTCTGAGGAAATGGCTCTTGCCGCTGCTCAAATGGAATCATTAAACAGTCTTTATAAAGTACAAGTAGAAAGTACAGCCCGTCAAGCAGAAGTAAATGAGCAAGTAGCTCAAAATGCTGGTCGTCTTAAAGATCAAATGGAAGGATTAGCAAATAACCTAAGCAGTCTTAATGGCGTGTATGGTAACATGCTAGGAGCCATGAAAGGATAATTAGTCGCAATCAAAAAATTAATTACTACTAATTAAACAATTATGGCAGGAGGACAAGGCCCAAGGCAGAAGATGATTAACCTAATGTATCTGGTTTTTATCGCGATGCTGGCCCTTAATATGAGTAAGGAAGTCTTAACGGCTTTTGGACTAATGGAAGAAAGTGTTGCAGAAAATAATAACACTTTAGAATTAAGAAACGAGGCTTCGTTTACAGCTTTGAATGCAAAAGCAGCAGAGCAACCCAAACAATTCCAAGAAGCAGCAGAATCAGCTGCTCAGGTGACACAAATAAGTGAGGATTTTGATTCTTACCTATCTGGTTTGAAAGATGAAATGATGGCTTCCGTTGATCCAGAAAATCAAGGAGACTATCAATCACAGGATAAGACTGATTTTCTAGACACCAAGTTTTTTCAAGGTGACGGGTTATCTGATGATGGTAAAATTTTCATCCAGCAAATGAATGATTATCGTACCAGCATGATCGCCGCACTTCCAGATGCTGGTTATGATGACCTAAAAGCTGAAATCAATGAGAAATTTGATACCAGTGATGTACCATCAGAACGAGCAGATCCAGATAGTGAAAAGATCAGTTATCTAAATTATAATTTTGAAGGATATCCTTTAATTGCTTCTAAGGCAAAGATTACGCAAATGCAGAATGACATCAAAAATGCTGAAGCAGATGTTTTAGGTCAATTGCTACAAGGAGAACTTATCGAGATCGCATCCATGAACAACTATCGTTCTATCGTTAGCCTTGAAAAAGGAGCTTTCTTCAATGGTGAGACAGTAACTGGAGAAGTGGTTTTGGGTCGTTATGATGATAATATGAAACCTACAAAGGTTGTTATAAACGGTTCTGAGATTCCTCCTAGTCAGATTCAGAATGGACGCGTTATGTTGAATTTTGGTGCTGGCGCCGTAGGTGATAAAGAAATTACTGGTGAGATGCAGTTTGTTGAAAATGGTGAAACGGTAACGATTCCTATCAATCAGAAATACTCTGTTATCGGTAAGCCTAACTCTGCAACCATTAGTGCAGATAAGATGAATGTAGTGTATCGCGGTGTTGATAACCCAATGACGATATCCTTTGCAGGTGTTGACCCAAGTAAAGTTAGTGCGAGTGCTGCGGGATTGAGTTCTCGCGGTGGATCAAGCTATATGATGAAGCCAGCTGGTGGCGCAACGGTAAACATTAATGTTTCTGCAAAATTACCAGATGGAACTACAGCTAGCGATAACAAAACATTCCGTATCAAAGATCTTCCTAATCCAACAGGATTAATAAGTGGAGAATTTGATGGAGTTCGCAAGAACAGATCTAACCTTGCAATATCTACTGTATCTGCTGCGTTCTTAGACTTTGACTTTGACTTGACACCACAGGTGACCGAGTTTATTTTTAAAGTTCAAGGACAACCTGGTATTAAAGTATCCGGTAATAAATTGAATGCTGCTGCGCAAGCTGCCTTGCAACGTGCACCACAAGGTTCTATCGTACAGATCGCACAGATCAAAACGACGGTTCCAGGAGTGCGAACTAAAGCGACGACACCAGTATCTATTGAATTGACAGATTAATAACAATATTATGATGAACAAATTAGTAGCCCTTATTGCATTCTTACTAACTGTTGGAATGGTTCAGGCTCAGAATAACATTCTGAATGCTAAATCATTTGATGAGATAGGAGAGAAGACTCTTGAGCAGGTAATCAACGATAATGACACGCCTTTACCTTATGGCTTTGTTGGAGATCGCGATATCTTATGGGAACGTAATGTTTGGGAGAAAATCGATCTAGATGAGAAGGTTAACTTTCCATTATACTATCCAGTGGACACTAATTTTGTAGGAAGCGAGAGGAGATCGCTGTTTCATGTTATTACTAAAGCAGCTGCAGAAGGTAAAGTAAAGCTTTACGCAGATTCTTATGGTAATACGGAACGTAATTTCCAGGATTTAGGAAGTAGTTTGAAACGTGTTGATACCTCTGACGTTGGTATACAGCGATTCAATGAAACTGGTAGTGTTCCAGCAGAATTCATTACGACGACTACCATCAATGCAAACATGGTTTCACAATATCACATACGTGGTGTATGGTATTTTGATAGCCGTCAAGCAGAAATGAAATATAGAATGATTGCTTTAGCGCCAGTAACTCCAGATGTAAACTTCCTAGATGATCCACAAGGTGTGGAATTGTTCTGGGTATTCTATCCCGATATGAGGGATATTTTACATGAGGCTAAAGTCTTTAATGAACGAAATTCTGCTAGACCTTTTACCTTTGACCACTTGTTGAATTCCAGACATTTCAATGCTACGATTTATAAAATTGATAATGTCCAAGGTGATAGAGAAGTTGAAAGCTACATCACTAATAATTCTATGATGCAATTGCTGGAATCAGATCGACTTAAAGAGACGATTAGAAACTTTGAATTGGATATGTGGAATTATTAAGAACTATAAAGTATAATTTAAGCCTTGCATTGCAAGGCTTTTTTTATGCCTTGAACTCAGTATTTTTGGGCCTATGAAAGATGTGATAATTGTTGGTGGTGGAATATCTGGTGCTACGCTGGCATGGCAATGGTTTTTACAGGGAAAATCAATTCATTGGATAGCAGATGAGAAGCAATCCTCAAGCCACGTAGCGGCTGGAGTATTCAATCCGGTGGTTTTAAAAAGGTTCAGTCCTATTTGGAAAGCTCAGGAGCAGCTGGATTTTATATTTCCATTCTATAAAGAGGTTGAGAATTACTTAAAGAGTAGCGTACTTGAAATGGTTCCTGTATGGCGCCGTTTGCATGATCAAAAAGAACGCTCTACATGGATTAGAAAGTCAAATAGGGATGATCTAGCTAACTTGATGATTACAGAGCCTTCAGACACATCTATTTCAGGAATTGAGGCTGGTAACGGCTATGGTATCGTTAAGCATACAGGTTGGCTCAATACGATGGCCTATCTAAGTGATTCTATAAAGTTTTTTCAAGATAGGAATGAGTTTATTAAAGCATCTCTGGACTATGAAAAACTAGATATTACCAATGATCACGTTAGTTACAATGGAATAGATGCAAAGGCCATCATTTTTGCAGAAGGCAACGGATTAAGAAACAATCCATGGTTCCATCAGTTACCGTTGCAAGGTAATAAAGGCGAAATCCTCATTATAAAATGTCCAGGATTGAAGCTGGAGCAGATTATAAAGTCCTCAGTCTTTCTGATGCCTTATAGAGAAGATCTCTTTTGGGTTGGCGCTACTTACGAACGCGAATACACATCAGCAGAACCAAGCGATGAAGCCCGAGAATTTTTAATTTCAAAGCTGGAAACCTTCTTAAAGCTTCCATACGAGATTGTCGATCACAAAAGCGGAATTCGTCCTACCACAATAGATAGACGACCTTTTTTGGGATCAAATAAAGATTATAAAAACCTTTATGTATTCAACGGAATGGGAAGTCGCGCCTCGCTTATCGCGCCATGGGCATCGCAGCAATTATTAGAATCTATCTATAATGGCCACCAACTGCCTAAGGAAATGGATATCGCAAGATTTGATAATTAGAAGCAAAGCTCTAACTCAAATTTTGCGGCTTTAGCTTACAGCTATTTCTTAGCCTTTTCTGGATCGTAATCCATAAAAATATTGATCCATATATTTCGGGATAGCCTGATGATAATAGGTAATCCAAGAATCATAACCGCCATGATCACAAAAAATATGGCCAGAGGTTGCAGGTTGAATAAAAAGTAGGTAATAACAAACGTTGCTACAGCTATCGCAACACCTACACCATAGCTCACATACATGGAGCCGTAAAAAAAGCTAGGCTCGATCTTATATTTAGTACCACAATGAGAGCAGCGTTCGTGCATTTCCTGTGTTTTTTTTGGGTTATACATGTTGCTACTGGTGTACATGGATTCCTGTTGACAAACAGGACATGTACCTGTGAAAATACTGTAGATTTTTGTGCCTTTTAGCATGGGAAAGCTTTAGTGTTTATTGGGATAGCTGCATCTTTGCAAAGATACAAATTTGCTATGCTTAACATCCATGATTTGCACGTCAGCTTTGGCGGTGAACCACTCTTTGAAGAGATAACCTTTAGGCTCAATGCGGGCAACCGCGTGGGTTTGATTGGTAAAAACGGTGCCGGTAAATCTACCATGCTCAAGGTTATTGCGGGAGACATTCCGGCAGATCAAGGTTCCCTCGCGATTGAAAAAGAAGTGAGCATAGGCTTCCTGCGACAGGATATTGATTTTGAAATGGGTAGAACGGTGCTGGAAGAGGCGTATACCGCTTTCGCGAAAGCGAGATCCATAGAAACCCAAATGGAAGAAATCAATCATCAGTTAGCTACAAGAACTGATTATGAGTCTGACAGCTACATGCAGTTGATTCAGGATATAGGTGATTTGACACATGAATATGAGATCATTGGAGGTTACCAGTACAAAGGGGAAACCGAGAAGATTTTAAAAGGTCTTGCGTTTAAACCAGAGCAATTTGACAAACTCACTGATGAGCTTTCTGGTGGATGGCGCATGAGAATCGAGCTGGCAAAACTCCTGTTGGAAAAGCACGATATATTGTTGCTCGATGAACCTACCAACCACTTAGATATTGACTCTATTCTTTGGCTGGAACAATTTCTCCAAACCTATCCAGGTGCCGTTGTAATCGTTAGTCACGATAAGATGTTTCTTGACAACGTGACAAACCGTACCATTGAGATAAGCTTGGGACGTATTTATGATTACCCTAAACCATACACCAAATTCCTAGAACTGCGTGCAGAGCTGCGCGAGCAACAAGCTGCCACCGCAAAAAATCAGCAAAAGGAAATTGAGCGCACAGAGAAACTTATAGAAAAGTTCAAAGCCAAAGCCAGCAAAGCCACCATGGCGCAATCGCTCGTTAAGAAGCTCAACCGTATGGATGTGGTAGAAGTGGATCAAGTGGATAATGCTGCGATGAATATCAACTTCTCGCAATCAATCCAACCTGGTAAAATCGTCCTAGAGTTAGATCAGATCCAAAAATCCTATGCCGATAAAAATGTCCTGCGCAACATCGACCTGATGGTGGAGCGTGGCACTAGGCTCGCATTTGTGGGACAGAATGGTATGGGAAAATCAACCCTTGCCAAAATTATTGTAGGCGACATCAAAGACTACAAAGGTGAAGTCAATCTAGGACACAACGTTCAGTTAGGATATTTCGCCCAGAATCAAGCCGAGTATCTTGATGGTGAAAAAACGGTGCTGGACACCATGATTGACGCTGCAGACGATAGCAATAGAGTAAAGGTGCGCGACATGCTGGGTTCTTTCCTTTTCCGTGGTGATGAAGTGGAAAAAAAGGTGAAGGTATTGAGTGGTGGTGAGCGCAACAGGCTGGCCTTGTGTAAACTGTTGTTACAGCCATTCAACGTTTTGATCATGGATGAGCCTACCAACCACCTTGACATTCAGTCAAAGAATGTATTAAAGCAAGCACTGGTAAAATTTGAGGGAACGCTTATAGTGGTTTCTCACGATCGTGAATTTCTGCAAGGATTGACAGATCTGGTCTATGAATTCCGCGATCATAAACTGCATACCTTTCTTGGTGATATTAATTATTACCTGGAACAGCGCAAGGCTCGTGACATGAGAGAGATTGAGAAAAGCACTAAGGTTAAGGATAGTTCGCTTTCGCGAAAGCGAGAAAATACCGACAGCAAGCCATCTTATGAGCAACAAAAAAAGATAAAATCACTCAACAACCGTCTTTCCAATGCCGAATCTGAAATCAATAAGATGGAACGGGAAATCACAAAGATGGATGCTGAACTAGCTGCAGACTATGATAAAACGTCCGCAGATCCTACCTTCTTTGAGAGGTATAAAGCAAAGAAAAAAGCGCTGGATGAATGGATGAAAAAATGGGAAGTTGTCTCTGAAGAAATCGATGCGCTGGACTAATACGAGTAATAGTTGTACCAACATCTTTAAGGTTTAATTAACACGTGACCTGTAGTCGTAACCTAGTTTTGCGATTCTTAGTGTCATTTTAGCTTATAAAATTCATGCGTAGGATCATTCTTATAATTCTTGCTGTCGTTATCATTGGAGGCGCGGCAATTGGAGCAAAACTTCTATATGACAGCAAAACCGCTCCAAAGCCACAAGTCAAAAAAGAGGTCAAGATTGTTAGCACAGACACCATCCAGAATGCTACTATTCCCATAGTGATTCCCGCTAATGGTAATCTACAAGCAAAGCGACGTGTGGAACTATATGCAGAGGTTAGTGGTGTGTTCCGTACTTCGGGAAAACTGTTTAGAACCGGTCAGGAATATAGGGCTGGAGAGACGTTGATCTCTATTGATAATACCGAATTTTACTCGCAGGTTAGGAGTTCTAGGGCTACATTGAATAACGAGATTACAGCGATCATGCCTGATTTGCGTCTGGACTATCCAGAATCTTATCAGCAATGGCAAGATTATCTTGATAACTGGAATACAAACACGACCACACCAGCACTGCCAGAACCAGTCAGTGATAGAGAAAAATATTTTGTCACTGGAAGGAATATTTATACCACTTTTTATAATCTCAAGAATTTAGAAAACCGCTTAATCAAATACCGCATCACGGCACCGTTTGCTGGCGTGCTTACTGACGCTATGGTTACGGAAGGAACACTGGTGCGTAGCGGCCAGCAACTGGGTGAATTTATTCAAACAGGTACCTATGAAATGCAGGTTTCCATCAGTGCAGAATTTGCTGACTTATTAGAGATAGGTGAAAAAGTAGCATTGAAAAATATCTCTGGAAGCAAAACGTATCAAGGTGAGGTCACTCGGGTCAATGGAAAGGTAGATCAGGCTTCCCAGACTATTACAGTAGTCATAGAGGTTAAAAACAAGGATTTGAAAGAAGGCATGTATTTGACAGCTAACCTAGATGCACAGAATATCAATGATGCGGTGGAACTAGATCGCAGTCTTCTTCAAAATGGGAATCAGATTTTTGTGGTACGCGATAATAAACTAGAGCTGATGGATGTGAATCCGGTTTACTTTTCAGATAACACCGTTGTGCTAAAAGGACTTGAAAATGATACAGTCATTATCTCGCAAGCCATATCTGGAGCATACGAAGGAATGATCGTCAAAACCGAGGAGCAGGCCAAAGAAGACCAAGCCAAAGAAACTGCTGCAACGGCTTCTAAAGAAGATGCCGCTTCATGAGAACTGTTATTGCTTATTTCATAAAACATCATGTTGCTGTCAACGTGGTGATTTTTGCTTTTATAATATTTGGGGTTTTAGGAATGCTTTCTTTGAAATCTTCATTCTTCCCGCTGGTTGATTCTAAAATCATCACGATCAATGTTACTTATCCTGGAGCAGCACCTCAGGAAATTGAAGAAGGCGTTGTACTTAAGATTGAAGATAACCTTAAGGGTATTGAAGGTATTGATAGAGTAACATCTGCTTCTAGGGAAAACGCTGGAACAATTACAGTCGAGATTATCAAAGGTTACAATATTGACTTCATGTTGCTGGAAGTTAAAAACGCTGTAGATCGTGTGCCATCCTATCCAGTAGGAATGGAGCCCTTAGTAGTTGCTAAAAGAGAAGAGTCTAGACCTACAATTACATTTGCATTAAGTGGAAAAAATGTACCTCTAGCAACACTAAAGCAACTGGCTCGAGATGTGGAGAATGATTTGCGAGGGATTGACGGTATTTCCCAAATTGAAATCACTGGTTATCCTGCGGAAGAGATAGAAATTGCCGTCAACGAGAATACCTTGTTGGGTTATAACGTCACTTTTCAAGAAGTAGCAGATGCCGTCGCAAGCTCTAACATTCTAACTACAGGTGGTAACATCAAAACTGATGTTGAGGAATATCTTATTAGAGCAAATAATCGCTCTTATTATGGTGATGAATTGAACTTCATTCCTGTAAGAACCAGAGCTGACGGTACCACTATTTTCTTAAAAGACGTTGCCACGGTTCGGGATAGATTTGCAGAATCACCCAACGCCTCTTACTTTGATAATGAGCGTGCGGTAAACATGACCGTCACGAGTACCAATGCAGAAGATTTAATAGGCAGTGCAGATAAGGTAAAGGAATATATAGAAGAGTATAACCAGCGATTCACTAACGTGCAACTTAATGTGGTGAGCGATCGCTCAATTACCCTCAATCAGCGTACAGCTTTGCTGACCGAAAATGCCGTGATTGGTATGTTGTTGGTTTTATTGTTTTTATCTGTTTTCTTGAATACAAGATTGGCTTTTTGGGTAGCATTTGGATTACCTATTGCATTTCTTGGGATGTTCATTTTTGCGGGACAGTTTGATGTTACTATCAATGTGCTATCGTTATTTGGGATGATCATTGTAATTGGTATCCTGGTAGATGACGGTATCGTAATTGCTGAAAATATTTATCAGCATTATGAAGATGGAAAGGATCCAGTAACCGCAGCGATCGACGGGACTATGGAGGTGATCCCGCCTATTTTGAGTGCGATCATTACAACCATTTTAGCATTCTCCACATTCTTATTTCTGGACGGCAGGATAGGAGAGTTTTTTAGTGAGGTTTCTGTTATTGTGATTTTGACGCTGTTGGTTTCTTTAGTAGAAGCATTGATCATATTACCGGCTCACCTGGCGCATTCCAAAGCGCTGCAAACTAAATCTGACAAACCTAAAACAGGAATTTCCAAAGCATTTCAAAAAATGCGCGTTGTCAATGAATATGGTGATAAGGCTATGAACTGGATGCGTGATAAAGCTTACGCTCCAGCGTTGAGGTTCACATTAAAAAACCAATTCCTAACCTTTTCGTTTTTCGTAGCGGCACTTCTTTTGACCATTGGTTCTGTAGGCGGTGGCGTGATAGGTGTTACGTTGTTTCCGCAAATTTCAAGTGATCAGGTTTCAGTCACGTTGGAAATGCCCAACGGTACGGCAGAATCTATCACAGACAGTATTATTGGTTCCATTCAGGAGAAAGCACAAATCGTCAATAAAGAGTTGACTGATGAATATTTGACTGATGAGGAATATGGTGATTCCGTCATGCTTTTTGAGAATATTATAAAAGCTCAAACGTCGTCTTCATCGGCTAGCTTATCGATTAACCTGTTACCGGGAGAAACACGACCAGAGGATTTGAAGTCGCCCATAGTGGCCAATCGTTTGCGAGAATTAGTAGGTGTTATCCCTGGAGCCGAAACGTTGAACTTTGGGTCTGGCGGAAATTTTGGAGGTAGTCCGGTTTCTGTTTCACTATTGAGTAATAATATTGAGGAACTAAAAGCGGCCACAGAAGATTTCAAAGAGATCCTCAGCCAAAACTCACTACTTAAAGATATTGAGGATAATGATCCAGCAGGAATAAAAGAAATAAAACTGGAGCTGAATGATAACGCTTATGCGTTGGGTCTAACTTCTAGAGCGGTGATGTCACAGGTGCGCGCTGCCTTTTTTGGACAGGAAGCACAGCGATTCCAGCGAGGTCAGGATGAAATAAGAGTATGGGTACGTTACGAACGCGACAATAGAAATAGTATCAAGGATATGGATGAGTTGCGTATCCAGACACCTAATGGTGATCGTGTTCCATTGCGTGATATTGCAGACTACACCATTGAACGTGGTGACGTAGTCATTAACCACTTGGAAGGAAGGCGTGAAATCTTGATAAGTGCAGACCTCAAAGATCCAAATGAAAGCGCCACAGATATACTGACTGATATTCAAGACAATATCATTCCAGAGTTACAAAAGAAATATCCTACCATATCGCCCAATTACCTAAGTGGACAAGCTCGTGAGGCAGAAAAAATCTCAAGCAGCGCCAGTTTCATTTTCCCTTTGGTTTTGCTTATCATTTACTTTGTCATTGCTTTCACCTTCCGTAGTGGGACGCAGCCTATCATGTTGATTTTATTGATTCCTTTTAGCTTTGTCGCCGTCGCTTGGGGACACTGGATTCATGGTTTTCCAGTAAATATATTAAGTATGCTGGGCATCATTGCGTTGATAGGAATCATGGTAAATGATGGACTCGTATTGATTGGTAAATTCAATTCTCTCATAGCAGATGGAATGAAGTTTGACGACGCTTTATTTGAGGCAGGGAAAAGCCGTTTCAGAGCTATATTTTTAACATCCTTAACAACGGTTGCAGGACTCGCACCACTGTTGTTGGAAAAGAGCAGGCAAGCACAATTCTTAAAACCTATGGCGATTTCCATCTCCTATGGAATTGGGATTGCTACCGTATTGACATTACTTTTATTACCGTTATTCCTCAGCTTTGGTAACAATAGCAAAGTATGGATTCACTGGCTGCGTACCGGTGAGAAAGTGAGCAAGCGATCTGTGACCAGCATTGCCAAAGAACAGGATCATGTGGATGAATTTGAAGAGAAGAAAGATGAATAGAAAGCTTCAAATATGTTTGGTGGGGTTGATGTTGTTCGCTTTCGCGAAAGCGAAATCCCAACAAGCACCAGAACCATTACTGACTAAGGAACAAGCCGTTGAGCTGATGCTTCAAAATAATTTTGACATCCAGATTTCCAACAATCAACTGGAGGTTGCAGACAATAACCAAGACATCCTCAATAGTGGATATTTGCCTAGTGTGACTGGTAGTGCGACGGCAAGTTATAGCAATTCAGACAGCCGTACAGAATTTGGTTCTACTAGAGATAGTCTAGGAATTTTAGTGGCACCACGTCAACCGGTAGTTTTGAATGACCAGATCTCACGCCGTTATGATGCAAGCATTGGAGCAGATTATCTATTGTTTGATGGATTGGGCAGGTATTATAATTACAAGATTTTAAAGGAGCAGTATAATCTTTCTGACTTGCAGGTTAGAGAGGTGATTGAGAATACAACTGTGCAACTCATGACCGTATATTACGATGTGGCGCGTATCACAGAAAATCTTTCGGTTTTTAGACAAACTCTGGAAAATACTCGAGAAAGAGAAAGGCGCGCGCAATATCAGTTTGAATACGGTCAGGTAAATAAGCTGGAGGTTTTGAACGCACAAGTAGATATTAATACAGATAGTATCAATGTTCTTAATGCCCGCCAAAACCTAGAAAATGCTAAACGTGACCTGAACCTTGTAATGAATAGGGAAATTGATGATGCGACATTTGTAGTAGATACTTTAGTTGCGCTACGACCAGAACTTGAGATTTTGAGTTATCTGGATGAGGTTGATGATAATGTGCGATTAATGCTGGCTCGCAGTAATGTGCAAATAAGTGAATGGGATATTAATACGGCTAAGGCGCTTTTGCTTCCTAGAATAGGCCTGAGTGGTAGCTATGGATGGAATAGGGCAGAGGATCCCCAAAGTCCATTTTTCCCATCTAGAACCAGCACCAGTGATGCGGTTAATCTGGGAGCTTCACTTACCTGGAATATTTTTGACGGTGGTCAAGGAATTACTGGAATCAGGAATGCAAAACTCACCGCCGAAAATGAAAAACTACGATTACAACAGATTGAAAAGCAAGTAACACGTGACATTTCTAACGCTCGTGGGACTTACCAAAATGCACTCGCTATCTATCGCCTACAACAACAAAACCTAGAAACGAACCGCAATAATTTTCAAAGGTCTGAAGAGCAGTATCGTCTAGGTCAAATTACCAGTATAGTCCTGCGACAAGCACAAATCAATCTGACCAATGCATTAACAACTAGAAACCTCGCCAAGTATGACGCAAAGCTAGCAGAACTGCAGCTGTTGCAACTTGCCGGTGATTTGATGTCGCAACCCTTATGATAGAATATTTCTTTTCATGTCCTCATTGCTGGCAGGAAATAAGTATGCTGCTGGATCCAGCCTATTCACAAACCTATGTAGAAGATTGCGAGGTATGTTGTAATCCTATAGAGGTATCGGTAAGTTTTGATGATGGAGAATTGATGTCCTTTGAAGCTAGCGAAATAGGGCAATAAAAAAACCGCTCAAGGAGCGGTTCATTAGTTTTGTTTAGGTTGTTAGTCATCAAGATGATCGGCAACATCTTCTAGCCTTTTTATCTTACTAACTGTTGCTTTGATCTCTTGTTTTTGAGACTCTAGAATACTAACTATTGTTTGTGGTAATTCGTCGCGATGTTCCAACACTAGATCATACTCATCAATAGCTGCTTTTTCACCACGTAAACATTCTTCAAGTATAGTTTCATCTTTGTTACTACTAAGTGCTGCTTTTATATTCATCCAGCCGCGATGCATGTCTCCAGTAAATGATCCATCAAATTCTGGATGTTCATTCATACCTTTCATCTCACCAGCGATACTTGCTGCGTATTTAGTACGTTTAGCACCTTGATTAGCAAACCATCGTTTTAGTTGAACGTGTTCAGTAGCTTCTGCAGCATTGGAATATCCACGTTGTGCATCATAGGTTTTTTCAAGAATATTTTGAAGATACTTTTCGGTTTTTACGTTAGCGTCCATAATTATTTTTATTTGAATTTACGGCTGTCATCATGCTTTAAGTCCCAACCCTATGTGATTTGAGAATAGTTTAACTAATTTGTGCAATCTATTAATTGAATATCTTGCAGGAATGGAGAAACCATTGTATATTTGCCATCCCAATTAAAAATGGGATCGTTTTTCAGGTAAGCTTATTACTTACAGGCTACTTAGCTAAAGAGAAAAACAAAACATTACATCGCGGGATAGAGCAGTAGGTAGCTCGTCGGGCTCATAACCCGAAGGTCACTGGTTCGAGTCCAGTTCCCGCTACTAATAAAGCCTTTCAGGAAACTGAGA
Organism: Nonlabens sp. Hel1_33_55; assembly: GCF_900101765.1. NCBI lineage: Bacteria > Pseudomonadati > Bacteroidota > Flavobacteriia > Flavobacteriales > Flavobacteriaceae > Nonlabens > Nonlabens sp. Hel1_33_55. Next base: position 2,029,967 of record NZ_LT627735.1, on the reverse strand, counting down.
GGCTTTTTTTATGTCCCAAATTTATGCTTATTAAAATCTTCTGTAAACTATCCTTTAGGGAGTTTGCGTTCATCTTTTCAGCGATCTGACCTTTCGTTTTTTAAACAGTATGTGTGTGAAGATGACGAATAGATCGCTTTCGCGAAAGCGAAACGCCTTAAACCACTATGATAACAGGTTAGCAAATTGGGATGTTTTGTTAGTTTTTTGGGAAATACCTATAATAGATTGCATATTAATTAACAATTGTTAATTTGTTTTAATATGATTTCACTTTAATCGTTTAATTACCTTGCAAAGCGAAAGTATTTGCTTGCTATGGGAATTAGATTAATTTTGCGGGTCTATGGGGCGATATGTCTCAAGGCAATGTTACTAAAGTTAGGGGATTAGTATCAAATGCATATTTTGTTTTGCAAATGGGTGAGTTCCCTTACTTAGTGCTATTGGATCATTTTAATAAAATAGTCAATGAGCAACTCTACTTTTGTAAAAAAATCTTCATTTCGTTTTTTACTCTTATTTATTATAGGCCTTATGTCGCTGTCTGCGATAGGTCAGTCACGTTCTTGTTTAAGGGAGAACTGTTTTGATGTAGTTTCTTTTGATGCTGCTCCAGTTAATGATAATAATGGAGCGCCTCTTGCTGTCGGTACTAGATATCGATTTGCAAATGCTGCGGGATCTATTAATCAGAATCCAGCGATTGATGTACTGGTAACTATTCTTGAACTAAACAGAACATCACTTCTAAATATTGATGTAAACGATAGCGGTTTACCTAGAGCATTTCAACCTAGAATAACAACCAACGTTTCTGGTGAGGTAAGTGCGCTTTTTAGAATACAGCTAGTAGTAAGTGGTACAAATACACCAGCGACTAACGTTTGTTTTTACGCTACTCCTTTTGATATTGATGGTGCGTTGTACAACGCTGGTCCACTACAGGAATTTCAGGAACTTTCCTTAACAGATGCTTTTACAAGGTCTGCTGTTACAGAAATTGAAATAACAAGAAACACTACGAGTAACATTATTCGCGGTCGCAACATTGATAATACTACTGCGCCATCTGCTAATGATAGTCCAATTTCTGAAGATCCCAGATATACGTTCAGTAACTACTATGAAAATAGAAACTCATTTACATTTAGAATAGGTAAGGTAGGAGACGGTGCACAATCAGATCGTTATTATGCACTAGTTTTAGAGAGAGCCCAATATCAACAACCGGTAACTGTTTTTGTTACACAGCCTTTAATCTGTGGAACGGTGCGTCGTGATGATGGTACACCTATATCGGGAGTTACTGTGAGACTTGAACGTCCAGATGGTACTCTAATTACAACTACCACCACTGGTTCTGATGGTTCTTACCAATTTCAGGCAACACGTAATCCAAATTTAGGATCAGAAGATTTTATTGTTAGAGAGGTCGATCCAGCAACTGATGTTCCTACAGGTTTTCCATTAGCTTCTGTATCTGATACAGATGGTGCTAATGATAATTTAATTCGTGTAACTATTAATGAAGCATCAATAGTTAACAATGATTTTGTAGACGGGCCAGATTTTGATAATGACGGTGTAGCTGATTCTGTAGATTTAGATGACGACAATGATGGTATTACTGACATTGACGAAGGTGGAAACACGGCTAACAATGACAATGATGGTTTTCCAAACCGAATCGATAGAGACTCAGATAATGATGGTTGTACCGACGTTATAGAAGGAGGTTTTCAAGATCCTGACGGCGACGGTCAAGTAGGAGGTCAGCCGGTTACTGTAAATGCAAATGGACTAGTTACCAGCGGTGGTGGTCAAACGGTAAATGGTGCGGGAGACAACTATAATATAAGACCAGCAGACGGTAATAATAATGGAGTATCAGATGCTCGTGAAGCAGGTACACCTATTGTAATCACTTCACAGCCTCAAAACGATACAGCAATTTTAGCTGGGAACAATTCAACACAATTTAGTGTAGCCGTGACCGGTAGCAATCCTGTATATAGATGGCAAGTTAGTTCTGGCGGTGCTTTTACTAATATTTCTAATAATGCGAATTATAGTGGTGTTAACACAAACACGCTTACGGTAACAAATGCGCCCGCTTCATTTAATAGGAACCTCTATAGGGTTGTTGTAACTAGTTCTTCTTATAAATGCTCAAATGTTACCAGTAATTCAGCATTATTGATTGTTGGCTCTACTCTGGCTATTACCAAATCAGATAGACCTGGAACTTACAATTCCGTTAATCAGACGATAACATATGATGTAGTAGTAACTAATACTGGTAATTCTACATTGTCTAATATTTCTCTTACAGATAATAATGGTACACTTAGCCAGAGTCAAATAGCAACTCTCTCTGCTGGTTCGTCTGTAAATCTTACTTCAACTCATAGTATAACTCAAGCAGAGTTAGATGCTGGTCAAGTACTTAATCAAATATCTGGGACTTCAACTAACACCACAGGTGATACGATTACTGATTTATCTGATGATCCTGATAACAATACGAATCTTGACATCAATGGTAATGGAAATCCAGACGATGTTACAGTTACTCCTTTAACTGTTAATAACGAGATTTCTCTCATTAAGAATGGAACCTTTAATGATGAAAATAGTGACGGATTGGCTCAAGTCGGTGAAACCATTAGTTATAGCTTCACAGTTACAAATGAAGGAAATCAGACTCTTACTGATATTTTCATTACCGATCCGTTGTTTTCAAATAGCGCTAGTGTAGGGACATTGTCAGGTGGACCTATTGATACATTGGCTCCAGGCGATTCTGATTCAACAACATTTACGGCAACATACCCAATTCAGCAGTCAGATATTGATAATTTACAAGTAACAAATCAAGCCACGGCTACGGGAACGACTCCAGGTGGAAATCAGGTAAATGACCTTTCGGACGACAACAGTAACTTAGAGGACGATAGAACGATAACGAATTTACCGGAGGACAGCGAGATATCGATCATCAAGACGGCGAGGCTGAATGACGAGAACGGCGACGGCTTCGCACAGTTGGGCGAGACGATCAGCTACAGCTTTACGGTAACCAACACCGGAGCGACTACCCTGACGAATGTTACGGTAACGGATCCACTACTAGATGGTGCCAACGGTACATTGACCGGCGGCCCGATCGCAACCCTTACACCTGGAACTGAAGACAGCACGACCTTTACGGGAAGCTACACGATCCAGCAGTCCGACATCGATGCCCTTAGGGTATCGAACCAGGCAACAGCCACTGGAACGACACCTGACGGTGATGATGTTACCGACCTATCGGACGACGACAGTAACTTAGAGGACGATAGAACGATAACGAATTTACCGGAGGACAGCGAGATATCGATCATCAAGACGGCGAGGCTGAATGACGAGAACGGCGACGGCTTCGCACAGTTGGGCGAGACGATCAGCTACAGCTTTACGGTAACCAACACCGGAGCGACTACCCTGACGAATGTTACGGTAACGGATCCACTACTAGATGGTGCCAACGGTACATTGACCGGCGGCCCGATCGCAACCCTTACACCTGGAACTGAAGACAGCACGACCTTTACGGGAAGCTACACGATCCAGCAGTCCGACATCGATGCCCTTAGGGTATCGAACCAGGCAACAGCCACTGGAACGACACCTGACGGTGATGATGTTACCGACCTATCGGACGACGACAGTAACTTAGAGGACGATAGAACGATAACGAATTTACCGGAGGACAGCGAGATATCGATCATCAAGACGGCGAGGCTGAATGACGAGAACGGCGACGGCTTCGCACAGTTGGGCGAGACGATCAGCTACAGCTTTACGGTAACCAACACCGGAGCGACTACCCTGACGAATGTTACGGTAACGGATCCACTACTAGATGGTGCCAACGGTACATTGACCGGCGGCCCGATCGCAACCCTTACACCTGGAACTGAAGACAGCACGACCTTTACGGGAAGCTACACGATCCAGCAGTCCGACATCGATGCCCTTAGGGTATCGAACCAGGCAACAGCCACTGGAACGACACCTGACGGTGATGATGTTACCGACCTATCGGACGACGACAGTAACTTAGAGGACGATAGAACGATAACGAATTTACCGGAGGACAGCGAGATATCGATCATCAAGACGGCGAGGCTGAATGACGAGAACGGCGACGGCTTCGCACAGTTGGGCGAGACGATCAGCTACAGCTTTACGGTAACCAACACCGGAGCGACTACCCTGACGAATGTTACGGTAACGGATCCACTATTGGTGGCGCCGAACGGCAGCCTTACCGGCGGCCCGATCGCAACCCTTACACCTGGAACTGAAGACAGCACGACCTTTACGGGAAGCTACACGATCCAGCAGTCCGACATCGATGCCCTTAGGGTATCGAACCAGGCAACAGCCACTGGAACGACACCTGACGGTGATGATGTTACCGACCTATCGGACGACGACAGTAACTTAGAGGACGATAGAACGATAACGAATTTACCGGAGGACAGCGAGATATCGATCATCAAGACGGCGAGGCTGAATGACGAGAACGGCGACGGCTTCGCACAGTTGGGCGAGACGATCAGCTACAGCTTTACGGTAACCAACACCGGAGCGACTACCCTGACGAATGTTACGGTAACGGATCCACTACTAGATGGTGCCAACGGTACATTGACCGGCGGCCCGATCGCAACCCTTACACCTGGAACTGAAGACAGCACGACCTTTACGGGAAGCTACACGATCCAGCAGTCCGACATCGATGCCCTTAGGGTATCGAACCAGGCAACAGCCACTGGAACGACACCTGACGGTGATGATGTTACCGACCTATCGGACGACGACAGTAACTTAGAGGACGATAGAACGATAACGAATTTACCGGAGGACAGCGAGATATCGATCATCAAGACGGCGAGGCTGAATGACGAGAACGGCGACGGCTTCGCACAGTTGGGCGAGACGATCAGCTACAGCTTTACGGTAACCAACACCGGAGCGACTACCCTGACGAATGTTACGGTAACGGATCCACTACTAGATGGTGCCAACGGTACATTGACCGGCGGCCCGATCGCAACCCTTACACCTGGAACTGAAGACAGCACGACCTTTACGGGAAGCTACACGATCCAGCAGTCCGACATCGACGGCGGAACGGTATCGAACCAGGCAACAGCCACTGGAACGACACCTGACGGTGATGATGTTACCGACCTATCGGACGACGACAGTAACTTAGAGGACGATAGAACGATAACGAATTTACCAGAGGACAGCGAGATATCGATCATCAAGACGGCGAGGCTGAATGACGAGAACGGCGACGGCTTCGCACAGTTGGGCGAGACGATCAGCTACAGCTTCACGGTAACGAACACCGGAGCGACTACCCTGACGAATGTTACGGTAACGGATCCACTACTAGATGGTGCCAACGGTACATTGACCGGCGGCCCGATCGCAACCCTTACACCTGGAACTGAAGACAGCACGACCTTTACGGGAAGCTACACGATCCAGCAGTCCGACATCGATGCCCTTAGGGTATCGAACCAGGCAACAGCCACTGGAACGACACCTGACGGTGATGATGTTACCGACCTGTCGGATGACAACAGCAACCTTGAAAATGACGCGACGACTACACCTCTTCCGGAGGACAGCGAGATATCGATCATCAAGACGGCGAGGCTGAATGACGAGAACGGCGACGGCTTCGCACAGTTGGGCGAGACGATCAGCTACAGTTTTACGGTAACGAATACCGGAGCGACTACCCTAACGGACGTTACGGTAACGGATCCACTATTGGTGGCACCGAACGGCAGCCTTACCGGCGGACCGATCACAACCCTTGCACCTGGAACTGAGGACAGCACGACCTTTACGGGAAGCTACACGATCCAGCAGTCGGACATTGATGCGGGAACGGTATCCAATCAGGCAACAGCCACTGGAACGACACCTGACGGTGATGATGTTACCGACCTATCGGATGACAACAGCAACCTTGAAAATGACGCTACAACTACACCTCTTCCGGAGGACAGCGAGATATCGATCATCAAGACGGCGACGCTGAATGACGAGAACGGCGACGGCTTCGCACAGTTGGGCGAGACGATCAGCTACAGTTTTACGGTAACGAACACCGGAGCAACGACGCTGACAGACGTTACGGTAACGGATCCACTATTGGTGGCACCGAACGGCAGCCTTACCGGCGGCCCGATCGCAACCCTTACACCTGGAACTGAGGACAGCACGACCTTTACGGGAAGCTACACGATCCAGCAGTCCGACATTGATGCTGGAACGGTATCCAACCAGGCAACAGCCACAGGAACGACACCTGACGGTGATGATGTTACCGACCTATCGGATGACAACAGCAACCTTGAGGATGACGCTACAACTACACCTCTTCCGGAGGACAGCGAGATATCGATCATCAAGACGGCGACGCTGAATGACGAGAACGGCGACGGCTTCGCACAGTTGGGCGAGACGATCAGCTACAGTTTTACGGTAACGAATACCGGAGCGACTACCCTAACGGACGTTACGGTAACGGATCCACTATTGGTGGCGCCGAACGGCAGCCTTACCGGCGGCCCGATCGCAACCCTTACACCTGGAACTGAAGACAGCACGACCTTTACGGGAAGCTACACGATCCAGCAGTCCGACATCGATGCCCTTAGGGTATCGAACCAGGCAACAGCCACTGGAACGACACCTGACGGTGATGATGTTACCGACCTATCGGACGACGACAGTAACTTAGAGGACGATAGAACGATAACGAATTTACCGGAGGACAGCGAGATATCGATCATCAAGACGGCGAGGCTGAATGACGAGAACGGCGACGGCTTCGCACAGTTGGGCGAGACGATCAGCTACAGCTTTACGGTAACCAACACCGGAGCGACTACCCTGACGAATGTTACGGTAACGGATCCACTACTAGATGGTGCCAACGGTACATTGACCGGCGGCCCGATCGCAACCCTTACACCTGGAACTGAAGACAGCACGACCTTTACGGGAAGCTACACGATCCAGCAGTCCGACATCGATGCCCTTAGGGTATCGAACCAGGCAACAGCCACTGGAACGACACCTGACGGTGATGATGTTACCGACCTATCGGACGACGACAGTAACTTAGAGGACGATAGAACGATAACGAATTTACCGGAGGACAGCGAGATATCGATCATCAAGACGGCGAGGCTGAATGACGAGAACGGCGACGGCTTCGCACAGTTGGGCGAGACGATCAGCTACAGCTTTACGGTAACCAACACCGGAGCGACTACCCTGACGAATGTTACGGTAACGGATCCACTACTAGATGGTGCCAACGGTACATTGACCGGCGGCCCGATCGCAACCCTTACACCTGGAACTGAAGACAGCACGACCTTTACGGGAAGCTACACGATCCAGCAGTCCGACATCGACGGCGGAACGGTATCGAACCAGGCAACAGCCACTGGAACGACACCTGACGGTGATGATGTTACCGACCTATCGGATGACGACAGTAACTTAGAGGACGATCCAACTGACACAACAGTAAATCAAAATGCCCAAATTTCATTAATCAAAGTAGGAGTGTTTAATGACGAAAATAGTGACGGTGTGGCTCAAGTAGGTGAAACAATTAGCTATTCTTTTGTAGTAACTAATACTGGTAATACTACACTGACTAACATTCTCATTACGGATCCATTACTTGTAGCACCGGACGGTAGCTTAATAGGTGGGCCAATTGTTAGGTTACTACCTGGTCAAACTGACTCGACTACGTTTATCGGTACTTATACACTTCTTTTAAGCGACGTTAACAATCTTCAAGTAACAAATCAAGCTACTGTTATAGCACAAGATCCTGACAATAATGATGTCTCTGATGTTTCTGATGATAACAGCAACTTTGAGGATGACTTTACAGTAACCACATTTGATTCGATTGATTCTATTACTCTTATTAAAATAGGAACATTTAACGATGAAAATGGAGATACTCTTGCTCAGGTAGGAGAAACAATTAGCTACTCCTTCATCATCCGAAATGCTGGTAATAGGACTATTACCAATATTACACTAACAGATCCATTATTGGAAGGCGTTAATGGAACACTTACTGGCGGTCCTATTTCAGCCCTAAATCCTGGTATGTCCGATTCTACATCTTTTAGCGGAACGTATACAATTCAGCAGTCTGATATAGATAATTTACAAGTAACAAATCAAGCTACTGTAACTGGACAAGATCCTGACAATAATGATGTAATAGATGTTTCTGATGATAATAGCCCTGTAGAGAACGATGCTACTACGACTCCACTTCCGGACGATAGTGACATCTCCCTATTGAAGGAGAGTACGTTCACGGATGAGAACGGTGACGGCTTCGCTCAGTTGGGCGAGACGATCAGCTACAGCTTCACGGTAACGAACACCGGAGCAACGACGCTGACTGACGTAACGATCACGGATCCACTATTGGTGGCGCCGAACGGCAGCCTTACCGGCGGACCTATCGCTACACTGGCACCAGGAGCAACGGACACGACTACGTTTACGGGAAGCTATACGATCCAGCAGTCAGATATAGATGCAGGAACGGTATCCAACCAGGCACTTGCCACGGGAACGAATCCTGATGGCGATGACGTGACGGATACCTCTGATGACCCGAACAACCCAACGGATAATGATCCAGATGGTGACGGAGATCCAGACGACCCAACGGATACGGAACTTCCAGATGACAGTGACATCTCCCTATTGAAGGAGAGCACGTTCACGGATGAGAATGGCGATGGCTTTGCTCAGTTGGGCGAGACGATCAGCTACAGCTTCACGGTAACGAACACCGGAGCAACGACGCTGACTGACGTAACGATCACGGATCCACTATTGGTGGCGCCGAACGGCAGCCTTACCGGCGGACCTATCGCTACACTGGCACCAGGAGCAACGGATACGACCACGTTTACGGGAAGCTACACGATCCAGCAGTCAGATATAGATGCAGGAACGGTATCCAACCAGGCGCTTGCCACGGGAACGAATCCTGATGGCGACGATGTGACGGATACCTCTGATGACCCGAACAACCCAACGGATAATGATCCAGATGGTGACGGTGATCCAGACGACCCAACGGATACGGAACTTCCAGATGACAGTGACATCTCCCTATTGAAGGAGAGTACGTTCACGGATGAGAACGGTGACGGCTTCGCTCAGTTGGGCGAGACGATCAGCTACAGCTTCACGGTAACGAACACCGGAGCAACGACGCTGACTGACGTAACGATCACGGATCCACTATTGGTGGCGCCGAACGGCAGCCTTACCGGCGGACCTATCGCTACACTGGCACCAGGAGCAACGGACACGACTACGTTTACGGGAAGCTACACGATCCAGCAGTCAGACATTGATGCGGGAACGGTATCCAACCAGGCACTTGCCACGGGAACGAATCCTGATGGCGATGACGTGACGGATACCTCTGATGACCCTAACAACCCAACGGATAATGATCCAGATGGTGATGGTGATCCAGACGATCCAACGGATACGGAACTTCCGGACGATAGTGAAATATCGTTAATTAAAACGGCTAATTTTAATGACGAAAACGGTGATGGTATTGCTCAATCAGGCGAGACGATCAGCTATAGCTTCACGGTAACGAACACCGGAGCAACGACGCTGACTGACGTAACGATCACGGATCCACTATTGGTGGCGCCGAACGGTAGTCTAAGTGGCGGACCTATCGCTACATTGGCACCAGGAGCAACGGACACGGCCACGTTTACGGGAAGCTACACGATCCAGCAATCTGATGTTGATGCTGGAACGGTATCCAACCAGGCACTTGCCACGGGAACGAATCCTGATGGCGATGACGTGACGGATCAGTCAGATGACGATAGTAATTTAGAGGACGATCCAACGGATACGGAACTTCCGGACGATAGTGACATCTCCCTATTGAAGGAGAGTACGTTCACGGATGAGAACGGTGACGGCTTCGCTCAGTTGGGCGAGACGATCAGCTACAGCTTCACGGTAACGAACACCGGAGCAACGACGCTGACTGACGTAACGATCACGGATCCACTATTGGTGGCGCCGAACGGCAGCCTTACCGGCGGACCTATCGCTACACTGGCACCAGGAGCAACGGACACGACTACGTTTACGGGAAGCTATACGATCCAGCAGTCAGATATAGATGCAGGAACGGTATCCAACCAGGCACTTGCCACGGGAACGAATCCTGATGGCGATGACGTGACGGATACCTCTGATGACCCGAACAACCCAACGGATAATGATCCAGATGGTGACGGAGATCCAGACGACCCAACGGATACGGAACTTCCAGATGACAGTGACATCTCCCTATTGAAGGAGAGCACGTTCACGGATGAGAATGGCGATGGCTTTGCTCAGTTGGGCGAGACGATCAGCTACAGCTTCACGGTAACGAACACCGGAGCAACGACGCTGACTGACGTAACGATCACGGATCCACTATTGGTGGCGCCGAACGGCAGCCTTACCGGCGGACCTATCGCTACACTGGCACCAGGAGCAACGGATACGACCACGTTTACGGGAAGCTACACGATCCAGCAGTCAGATATAGATGCAGGAACGGTATCCAACCAGGCGCTTGCCACGGGAACGAATCCTGATGGCGACGATGTGACGGATACCTCTGATGACCCTAACAACCCAACGGATAATGATCCAGATGGTGATGGTGATCCAGACGACCCAACGGATACGGAACTTCCAGATGACAGTGACATCTCCCTATTGAAGGAGAGTACGTTCACGGATGAGAACGGTGACGGCTTCGCTCAGTTGGGCGAGACGATCAGCTACAGCTTCACGGTAACGAACACCGGAGCAACGACGCTGACTGACGTAACGATCACGGATCCACTATTGGTGGCGCCGAACGGCAGCCTTACCGGCGGACCTATCGCTACACTGGCACCAGGAGCAACGGACACGACTACGTTTACGGGAAGCTACACGATCCAGCAGTCAGACATTGATGCGGGAACGGTATCCAACCAGGCACTTGCCACGGGAACGAATCCTGATGGCGATGACGTGACGGATACCTCTGATGACCCTAACAACCCAACGGATAATGATCCAGATGGTGATGGTGATCCAGATGATCCAACGGATACGGAACTTCCGGACGATAGTGACATCTCCCTATTGAAGGAGAGCACGTTCACGGATGAGAACGGTGACGGCTTCGCTCAGTTGGGCGAGACGATCAGCTACAGCTTCACGGTAACGAACACCGGAGCAACGACGCTGACTGACGTAACGATCACGGATCCACTATTGGTGGCGCCGAACGGCAGCCTTACCGGCGGACCTATCGCTACACTGGCACCAGGAGCAACGGATACGACCACGTTTACGGGAAGCTACACGATCCAGCAGTCAGATATAGATGCAGGAACGGTATCCAACCAGGCGCTTGCCACGGGAACGAATCCTGATGGCGACGATGTGACGGATACCTCTGATGACCCTAACAACCCAACGGATAATGATCCAGATGGTGATGGTGATCCAGATGATCCAACGGATACGGAACTTCCGGACGATAGTGACATCTCCCTATTGAAGGAGAGTACGTTCACGGATGAGAACGGTGACGGCTTCGCTCAGTTGGGCGAGACGATCAGCTACAGCTTCACGGTAACGAACACCGGAGCAACGACGCTGACTGACGTAACGATCACGGATCCACTATTGGTGGCGCCGAACGGCAGCCTTACCGGCGGACCTATCGCTACACTGGCACCAGGAGCAACGGACACGACTACGTTTACGGGAAGCTATACGATCCAGCAGTCAGATATAGATGCAGGAACGGTATCCAACCAGGCACTTGCCACGGGAACGAATCCTGATGGCGATGACGTGACGGATACCTCTGATGACCCGAACAACCCAACGGATAATGATCCAGATGGTGACGGAGATCCAGACGACCCAACGGATACGGAACTTCCAGATGACAGTGACATCTCCCTATTGAAGGAGAGCACGTTCACGGATGAGAATGGCGATGGCTTTGCTCAGTTGGGCGAGACGATCAGCTACAGCTTCACGGTAACGAACACCGGAGCAACGACGCTGACTGACGTAACGATCACGGATCCACTATTGGTGGCGCCGAACGGCAGCCTTACCGGCGGACCTATCGCTACACTGGCACCAGGAGCAACGGATACGACCACGTTTACGGGAAGCTACACGATCCAGCAGTCAGATATAGATGCAGGAACGGTATCCAACCAGGCGCTTGCCACGGGAACGAATCCTGATGGCGACGATGTGACGGATACCTCTGATGACCCTAACAACCCAACGGATAATGATCCAGATGGTGATGGTGATCCAGACGACCCAACGGATACGGAACTTCCAGATGACAGTGACATCTCCCTATTGAAGGAGAGTACGTTCACGGATGAGAACGGTGACGGCTTCGCTCAGTTGGGCGAGACGATCAGCTACAGCTTCACGGTAACGAACACCGGAGCAACGACGCTGACTGACGTAACGATCACGGATCCACTATTGGTGGCGCCGAACGGCAGCCTTACCGGCGGACCTATCGCTACACTGGCACCAGGAGCAACGGACACGACTACGTTTACGGGAAGCTACACGATCCAGCAGTCAGACATTGATGCGGGAACGGTATCCAACCAGGCACTTGCCACGGGAACGAATCCTGATGGCGATGACGTGACGGATACCTCTGATGACCCTAACAACCCAACGGATAATGATCCAGATGGTGATGGTGATCCAGATGATCCAACGGATACGGAACTTCCGGACGATAGTGACATCTCCCTATTGAAGGAGAGCACGTTCACGGATGAGAACGGTGACGGCTTCGCTCAGTTGGGCGAGACGATCAGCTACAGCTTCACGGTAACGAACACCGGAGCAACGACGCTGACTGACGTAACGATCACGGATCCACTATTGGTGGCGCCGAACGGCAGCCTTACCGGCGGACCTATCGCTACACTGGCACCAGGAGCAACGGATACGACCACGTTTACGGGAAGCTACACGATCCAGCAGTCAGATATAGATGCAGGAACGGTATCCAACCAGGCGCTTGCCACGGGAACGAATCCTGATGGCGACGATGTGACGGATACCTCTGATGACCCTAACAACCCAACGGATAATGATCCAGATGGTGATGGTGATCCAGATGATCCAACGGATACGGAACTTCCGGACGATAGTGATATCTCCCTATTGAAGGAGAGCACGTTCACGGATGAGAACGGAGACGGCTTCGCACAGTTGGGCGAGACGATCAGCTACAGCTTCACGGTAACGAACACCGGAGCAACTACGCTGACTAACGTAACGATCACGGATCCACTATTGGTGGCGCCGAACGGCAGCCTTACCGGCGGACCTATCGCTACACTGGCACCAGGAGCAACGGACACGACCACGTTTACGGGAAGCTACACGATCCAGCAGTCAGACATTGATGCGGGAACGGTATCCAACCAGGCGCTTGCGACTGGAACGAACCCTGATGGCGACGATGTGACGGATACCTCTGATGACCCTAACAACCCAACGGATAATGATCCAGATGGTGATGGTGATCCAGACGATCCAACGGATACGGAACTTCCTAATAATAATGGTAGCTTCAGTATTCTTAAGGCTGCAGATCAGACAACATTCACAAATGTTGGTGATGTCTTAACCTTCAGCATTAGCGTTACGAATACTAGCGACCAGACTTTGACTAATTTAACATTGACTGATGATAATGCAGATCCAGGTACATTGATACCTTCTTCATTCGCTTCAATTGCTCCTGGTGAAACTGTGACAGCTACTGCTAGTCATACAATCACAGAAGCAGATGTAAGAAATAAAAGAGCTATCAACTCAATATTGGGAACAGCAACAAACCCTAACGGAGATACAGTTAATGACATATCTGATGATCCAAACAATCCAGCTGATATTGATCAGAATGGTGATGGAGATCCAGATGATCCAACGATTGTTTACTTCGATTCAGATGGAGATGGTATACCAGATCCAATTGACTTAGATGATGACAATGATGGTATCACTGACATTGTAGAACTTGATGGTGTAAATCCTGATTTAGATAATGATAATGATGGTGTGCCAGCATATCTTGATGATGACGATAATGACTTTTTTGTTGGGAATGAAGATGGTTTGATTGACCCAACTACAGATTTAGATGGTGATGGAGTTCCTAATCATTTAGATTTAGATGTCGACAACGATGGTATCTATGATGTGGTCGAAACAGGAAATATTGACCTAGATGCTGATAATGACGGTATGGTAGACGGTCCACAAGGAGCAAATGGTATTCCAGATGCTGCTGAAGATGGTGGAGTAGATGGTGCAGGAGTTAGCGGTGATCCTTTAGAATCTGATTTAGATGCGGATGATATACCTAATTACAAGGATCAAGATTCTGACGGTGATGGAATTACCGATAATATAGAATCTCAATCATCGGATGGCTACACTCCACCACTAGGAGTAGATGCTGATGGAAATGGTGTTGATGACGCGTATGATACTTTAGGTAGTCCTATTAACCCAGTAAATACTGAGGTGGATCTGAATTATACAAATCAAGATTCTTTACCTGATTATCTAGATCTTGATTCTGACGGTGATAACGTACCTGATTCTATTGAAGGGAATGACTACAATGCAGATGGTATACCAGATGTTAACCCTTCTGGTAACGATACTGACAATGATGGATTGGATGATTCATTTGATGGTTCAATTGGTGATCTTGATGATCCAAATGGATTGTTAGTTGACGATAGTCCTTTTGATTTACCTAACCGTGATGATCTTGACGACAACCCTGACTTTAGAGATCAAGATGATGATGAGGATGGATTGCTAACATTTGAACCAGGCGGTGCAGATAATGATCCTGCTCAAGGAGAGGATGTTAACAATGATGGTGATCCTACCAACGATGATACCGATGGTGATGGAACTCCTAATTACTTAGATCCTATTGATGATACTGCATTGAATGATCTTGATGACGATAATGATGGTATTCCAGATATTGTTGAAGTAGGATCTAACCCAGATATCGATAATGATGGTGACGGCGTACCAGCTTACTTAGATGATGATGATAACGATGATACTGTAGGTAATGATGACGGCGTTGTTAATCCAGAATTTGATACAGACGGTGACGGTATCCCGAATCACTTGGATCTAGATAGTGATAATGATGGTGTCTATGATGTTAATGAAACAGGTAATTCTGCACTAGATGCTAATAACGATGGTATGGTTGATGGTCCTGAAGGAGCTAATGGTATACCAGATGCTGCTGAAGATGGTGGAATTGACGGCGCAGGTGTTTCACAAGCGCCAAGAGATACAGATCTTGACAACCTTCCTGACTATTTAGACCAGGATGCTGACAACGACGGTATCACTGACAATGTAGAATCTCAAGAAACCTTCGATTACATTGCTCCATCTGGAAATGATGTAGACAATAATGGTGTTGACGACGCATATGATACAAATGGTTCGCCAATTGAAGAATTTGATTTTGATGGTGATGGCGCTCCTGACTATATAGATACAGATGCAGATAATGACAATGTACCGGATCGTTTAGAAGGTCATGACTTTGATCACAATGGTGTTGCAGACGTACTACCTAGTGGAGCAGACGTTGATATCGATGGATTGGACGACAATTATGATGGTGACCTAAATGGGTTTGGTGATCCAGATGGACTAGAAGTTGATGGAGATCCTAGTGTTCTTCCAGATCTTGACGGAACTGAAGATGTCGATTACAGAGACGTAGATGATGACGGTGATACTGTTGATACTATTTATGAGGATTATGATGGTGATAATGACCCAACTGATCAGGATACTGATTCTGATGGTATCCCAGATTACCTTGACGATAACGATGATGGAGATCCATTCCTAACGATCGATGAAGGTCCAGATCCAGACGGTGATCAAAACCCAAATACCGGTAACACTCGTGATACTGACGGTGATGGCATCTTTGATTATCTAGAATTTGATGAGGAAGAAGTTACACCACTATGTGAAGAGCCTGTAGTTTATAACGGTATATCTCCAGACGGGAATAATATCAATGACTTTTTGGTTATCGATCAGATAGAATGTTATCCAGATAACAACTTATCTATCTTCAATCGTTGGGGTGTAGAAGTTTACAACACTGATAATTATGGTCAGAATGGTAATGTATTTAGAGGTATTTCTGAAGGTAGAATAACCGTAGAACAAGGTGATGAACTACCAGTAGGAACATACTACTACATTTTCAACTATATAGATCTTGATGGAAACGGACAGTCTAAGGCTGGATACATCTACATACAGAGATAGAAATTATGAGAATTAATAACAACAAAAACGGAATGATGAAATTTTTAGTTAGCATATTTCTTCTTTTAGTAGGTTACAGTGCCTTTGGACAGCAAGATGCTCAATACACGCAATACATGTATAACACAATCGCGATAAATCCGGCTTATGCCGGTAACCGCGGTATGTTAAGCGCAATCGCGTTACATCGCAGTCAATGGGTTGGTCTTGATGGTGCTCCTGAAACTCAAAGTATAAGTCTACACAGTCCAGTTGGATTGGGTAGATTAGGTTTAGGATTATCCATAGTAAACGATAAACTAGGACCTTCCAGCGAGACGTATTTCAACGGTGATATTAGTTATACGATTGAAACAAGTGCAGAAGGTAGATTGAGCTTCGGGTTAAAAGTGGGAGCACACGTTCTTGACGTTGACTTCAACAAATTGAACCTTCCACCTGGAACAGTAGATCCTGCTTTTGAAAACAATATCGATAATCGTTTGACTCCTAATATTGGTACCGGACTTTACTATCATACAGATAATTTTTACGTTGGTTTAAGTGCACCTAACCTGTTGCGTAATGAACACTTTGAGGCGTCAAATAATTCAAATACTTCCTCATTTGTGGCAGCAGAGCGTATTCACTATTACTTAACGGGTGGTTATGTGTTTGATATTAATCCTACATTAAAGTTCAAGCCTAGCACCATGCTTAAGGCTGTTGCTGGAGCACCTTTACAGGTTGATCTTACTGCAAACTTTTTGATCAATGAAAAACTGACTCTAGGAGCCGCATATAGATTAGATGCAGCAGTCAGTGGATTGATAGGTTATCAAGTAAGTGACCAGGTTAGTCTAGGATTTGCATATGATCGTGAAACTACAGACTTGGGGAACACGCAATATGATGATGGTAGTTTTGAGGTGTTCGTAAGATTCGAACTCTTTAATTCATACAATCGTTTGTTGACACCTCGTTTCTTCTAAGATACTATTATGACATTCATGTTAAGAAGAGGTTTTGTAGCAGTGATGATGGTTTTTGTATTCGCTTTCGCGAAAGCGCAAACAACAACAACAACCAACAAAACATCACCCAAAGCTGAAAGAGAATTTAAGAAGTACGCCTTCATTGACTCTAGAGAGATCTATGAGAAAATGGCTAATAAAGGTTTTAAAAGTGTAGAAATTTTTTCTAAACTGGGAGATACCTATTATTTCAATAACGATTATCAAAATGCGCTTAAGTGGTACAATCAGTTATTCAAGCTGGATAATGAGTCTATTCCTTCAGAATATTATTTTAGATATGCACAGGCTTTAAAAAGTGATCGCCAATATGCAAAGGCAGATCAGTTGCTCAAATCTTTTGCAGTCAAAGGAGATCTAGATGGTCGATTGAAATCATTGGAAAATAGCCCTAATTATTTAACTATAGTTGATTTTCAAAAAGGGAGATTTGATGTTGAGCCAGTTTCTATAAATAGTAATTATCAGGATTTTGGAACTGCTTATTACGGTCCTAGTCAAGTAGTCTTTGCAAGCGCGCGCGATACGGGCGTATTTTATAAAAGGCGTCACTCTTGGAATGAAAAGCCGTTTTTGGATCTTTATATAGCAGATCGTGATCAACAAGGGAACATGAGTAATCTCGAAAAATTTGATTCTAGGATCAATTCTATTTTTCACGAGAGTACGCCAACTTTTTCGCAAGATCTAAACACTATTTACTTCACTAGAAACAATTATGAAGATGGTGAACTAGGAGCGGATAACGATAGGGTTACTAGACTACAGATTTTCAAATCTGAAAAAACCGAGGGAAAATGGAGTAAGCCCGAAGCTGTAACTTTCTCAGAAGGCGGTTATAGTACTTCCCATCCAGCGTTAACACCTGATGGTAAAACTTTATACTTTTCCAGTAATATGCCGGGAACCATGGGGTCTGAAAACACCTTCAAGGAAACCGATATCTGGAGAGTTAATATCGAGGACGATGGCTCTTATACTGACTTAGAAAATGTAAGCATAGTGAATACAGAAGGCCGTGAAAGCTATCCCTATATCAGCCGTAGCGGTAATCTGTATTTTGCAAGTAATGGTCTACAAGGTTTAGGTGGTCTGGACATATTTGTGTCGACCATCAATAAGGATGGCTCTTTGAGCAATCCCGTAAATATTGGAGAACCAGCAAATAGTGTAGATGATGATTTTGCCTTTATTGTAGACGAAAGTGTTAATACGGGCTACTTTAGCTCTAACAGAGTTAGTCAAGGCGATAACGACGATATCTATCGATTTGTCCAAACTGAAGATCTACGACCTACCTGCGAACAGATCGTGACAGGAACTGTAACTAATTCTATTACTGACGAGCCATTGGAAGATGCCTTAGTATCTGTGGTGGATATAAACAACAATGTGGTTGTTACCAGAAGGTCTGATAGTAATGGTAAGTACGCAGTTAAATTAGAATGTGATAAAACATTCTTCATCAGAGCCGAAAAACAAGAATACAATACTGCCGAAGAGTTGGTCAATACACCAACCGTCACAGGAGTTATTGATGTTGATCTTGCGCTAGATCCAAAATCCTATAAAGGTGAAGTTGGTGACGATCTTGCAGACCTACTCAACTTAAATCCTATATATTTTGATTTTGATATGTCATTTATACGTGAGGATGCAGAACTTGAATTACAAAAAGTTCTATCAGTACTAGAAGATAATCCTACCATGACGATAGATATTAGATCTCATACAGATAGTAGAGGAACGGCGTCATACAATGAAAGGTTGTCAGATAGACGTGCTGCCAGTACGAGAAATTATTTGATCTCTAAGGGAATTGACGAGTCTAGATTAACCTCCAAAGGTTATGGTGAAAGCCAACTCGTGAATGAATGTTCAGATGGTGTGAAATGTTCTGAGGAGCAACATCAAAACAATAGACGTTCAGAATTCATTATCATCTCAATGTAAACGCACTGATTTGATAAACTAACTGAAAAGAGCCGCGCTAGCGGCTCTTTTTGCGTTTTAACTAGTCCTGTATTAATCGCAGTAAATCCTCTTGGAGAAGGAAGTAAAATGCTATTCTTGAAGAATTAATACTGTTCTACTAATAACCCAGATTAGTCTACGATTTAGATTTATGTTCAACTTCGTTTCTTCTTGAAGTCTATTCGTTAAAGATGAGCTCAACATAATGAGAAAATGCAAGCAGCTAGGTAGTTACGTCAAGTAAGCGTGGTTTAAGTGCCGAGCAATGCAGTTCAATACGTGAGTAAGGTGAATACGACTGAAATTAGTAATTAAAGCACTCACACCATTTGAAACAGCAGCGAAACGGTTAGACCCAAGAACATCCATACTTAACCAAGCCTCAATGCGATAATAATAGCTGGCAAAATGGTCTCCAATAGCATCCAAATATCTATCTACATCGCTTCTATTTCGATTCATATAGACAGCTTACATAGAAAGAGTTGAACTGATACAGGCATTTTAAAACGAGAGAATCGTATGGTTGAAATATTTGTTTGTAGAAAAAACAGAACATAAAAAAAGCCTGAAACATTAGTTTCAGGCTCTTCTTAAAAGTTATAATCTTAAAAGATTATGCAGGCATCAATACAGTATCTACTGCATGTACAACACCATTTGATTGCTTAACATCTGCAATGATTACAGTTGCTTTACCACCTTTAGCATCAGTAATAACAACTTTACCATCTACAACGCTAGCCTTAAGTTGGCCACCATTTACAGTGTCAAGAGTTGCTGTACCACCGTTTTGCTCGATCATGTTCATCAAACTTGCAGCATCAACATTCCCGCTTACAACGTGGTAAGTAAGAATTCCTGATAATTTTTCTTTGTTTTCTGGTTTTAGCAATGTTGCTACAGTTCCCTGTGGCAATGCTTCAAAAGCAGCATTTGTAGGAGCAAAAACTGTGAACGGTCCGTCACTATTTAAAGTTTCAACAAGACCTGCAGCTTGTACAGCAGCTACTAGAGTAGTCAAGTTATTTGCATTAGATGCATTTTCTACGATAGTTTGGTCTGCATACATTTTTGCACCACCTACTTCAACTGCCATAGACTCACGTTCCATCATTCTCTCTTCTTCCATTTTAAGAGAATCTGCAGTTCGCTGCTCCATTTCCATTTTTTCAGCTTCCATTTTTTCTTTGTCAGCATCCTTACAAGAAACCATGGTAAGTGTTCCTGCTAGAATTGCTACGCTTAATACTTGTGTAAATTTCATAATTGTTGATTTAATTGAGGTGTAAATATATTGTCATAAACACCTATGAAAACTACGTCTAACGTATGTTTATCAATTGATTAGCTAATATTTAACAATACTCAACTAATCCTACATATAATATGCTAATTTTCAACCATATATAAAACCGCCTAAACAAGAGTTTAGGCGGTTTTGTAATAAAAATGATCAGATTTTACTTCTCAGACTCATCTAAAGTAGCCAGATCACTATCTAACATCGCAAAGAATTTATCCAGATTAGGCATGATAACAATCTGCGTGCGACGGTTTTTGGCCATATTCTCTTTAGAATCATTTGCGACAATAGGATCGTAACTGGCTCTACCGGCAACAATTAATTGTCCTTCTGGAACATTGAATTTGGTATTCAATCTACGGGCAATAGCTGCCGCGCGTTCTGTACTTAAATCCCAATTGTCTTTAATATAGCTGCCTTCTTTTACCGTGCGGCTATCTGTATGACCTTCTACAAGAATTTCAAGAGACGGTTCAGAATTTACCACTGCGGCAATTTTTGAAAGGATATCATCTGCCTTGCTTCCCACACGGTAGCTGCTATCATTAAAGAGAAGATCATCAGCGATTTGAATCATGACAACCGTGTTCTCGATTTTCATGTCCACCTGCTGGCCAGCATTATCACCTTGTAGGCGCTGTGACATCTTATAGCTAATGGCTAGGTTAAGACTATCCTTGAGCGTGGTGGCCGTTGCCAGTTGGGCTGCAGGCACATTTTTAAGTGTGCGTCTCATTGCTTGCTTATTCTTTTCAGAAACTGCAAACTCACCATTGTTTGAGGTGACCAGCATGCCTTCCTTTTCTGACTGCAGGGAAGCAATCTTTTCATTGTAGCGATCTACTCGGGTTTCAATCGCGGCAAATTTTGATTCTAGATCTTCTTTCTCGACTCGCGTCTTTAAAAGTTCAGATCTGGTGTTGTTGTAATCAGTTTCAAGTTCGTTGTATTTTTTCTTTGATACACAACTTACTAGAACGGCGGCTATGGTTAGGGCACCAACAGCCTTGGTTAACTTGTTATTCATAATTAGGGTTTTTAGGTTGGTGTTAAAACCCTGAAATTCTCTGCTTAGTACATTGATTGTATTATCATTTTGTTAAACTGGAAAATGACAATCAGTTGTAGTGCTGGTTTTTGAGGTTGTAACGCTTTCGCGAAAGCGCAATTACCCTAAACATAAAACATCCCACGATCAGCTATCGTGGGATATTTCCATGTAATTAATACTGTGTAACTATTCGTCTTCCTTGGAAGTGGCAGTGCCGTCCATTTGAAGTTTGTTGTTGAACTCCAACGTACGAATTGGAAACGGAATGTTGATATCGTTTGCATCAAATACTTTCTTGATGGCCAGAACAGCATCGCTTTGTGCTTGTAGATTTTGCCTGTTTTTGACAGCATCTACCCAGAAACGTGTGATAAAGTTGATACTACTATCGCCAAATTCCTGATAATAGAACTCCACTTCTTCTCCATCATTTTGTGGGAACTTCTCGCTTAGGGTATCAATCGTCAATTTCTTACATAACTCGAGATCCATTTTATAGCCTACACCACAACTCACCACCACGCGCATTCTAGGCGTGAGCGTGAAGTTTTTCATGGGGTTGTCAATGATCGTCTTATTAGGGATAATCACCAGGTTATTGTCAGCCTGCTTGAGGATGAACTTATCCAGCTGTATTTCCATCACCTCACCAGCATAATCTGTAGTTTCAATCCAGTCGCCTACACGTACCTGTTTACGGAAGGATAGAATAATACCACTAATCACATTAGACATGGATCCCTGTAAAGCCAAACCTATTACAAGTCCAGAGATACCAGCACCGGCAATTATACCTTGAACAGCGTCATTAAGCTGCAGGACACTCATAGCGATGAAAATACCACCCAGAACCACAACGATAGCAACTGCTTTACCAGCAAGCCTGCGCACGCTGGCTTGGGATACTTTGCTACTTAAAAGTCGCTGTATGCCTCGATCTACATATTTTGATATAAAATAGGCCGCTATCAAAACGACGATTGCAATAGCTATATTAGGTAAATGGGCTATGAAGGAATTATACCATCCAGCTAGTTGATCCCAGATTAATTCGCCGCTGTCTTTAATTTCAATGGTTTGGTTTGCGGCGTCTTGTGATTGATCTGCCGCTTCTTGTAAAAATGTTGTCATAAAATCAAAAATATATTTTTGTTGCTTGAATCGCTACCGCTTAACAGCTTTTTACAATAAAAGTGATGGTAAGTATTCAAGTATTGAGGTGTAACTAAGTTATTTTGATAAAATTAGGGAATTTTATTTCTGGAGCAGCAATTATTCAGCTCATCCTTCATCAGTAAAAATGCCGTTATCTTTGCATTATGGAACATAAAGCAGGATTTGTAAATATCGTGGGTAATCCCAATGTTGGGAAAAGTACATTGATGAATGCGCTGGTAGGTGAGCGATTATCGATCATCACTAGTAAGGCGCAAACTACTAGACATCGCATTCTGGGAATTGTCAATGGCGATGATTTTCAGATCGTTTTGAGTGACACTCCAGGAATCATGAAACCAGCCTACAAGCTGCAGGAAAGCATGATGGAGTTCGTAAAGAATGCCTTTGAAGATGCTGACTGTATTCTATATATGGTTGAGCTGGGCGAGAAGGAACTCAAGAACGAGGATTTTGAAAAGCGACTCACGTTTGCAGAAGTTCCCATCATCGTTCTTATTAATAAGATTGACAAGGGCGACGAGACCCAACTTGCCGAGGCCATGGAACACTGGAAACAACGACTACCCAAGGCAGAAATTTTTGCGATTAGCGCGCTTGAAAACTTTGGCGTTCCAGAGCTTTTGAATCGCATTCTGGATATCCTACCAGAATCTCCAGCCTATTATCCTAAAGATGCCTTGACGGACAAGCCAGAACGCTTTTTTGTTAACGAGAGCATTCGGGAGAAAATCCTGATTCATTATAAGAAGGAAATTCCATACTCCGTTGAGATTGATACGGAGGAGTTTTTTGAGGACGAGACCATCATACGCATCAGGTCTGTCATCATGGTGGAGCGTGAGACGCAGAAGGGAATCATCATAGGCCACAAAGGGACTGCCATTAAACGGGTAGGAGTTGAGGCTCGCAAGGACTTGGAAAAATTCTTTGGCAAGCAGGTTCACTTGGAATTATACGTCAAGGTCAACAAGAACTGGCGCAGTGACGAGAAACAGTTGAAGAGGTTTGGTTATAAGGGCGAGAATAAATAGAAGTTCGCTTTCGCGAAAGCGATATCATCAAACATCTCCATAAACAAGATAGATGCTCTCATTTTAGGGAGCATTTTTTTTGGCGTAATTTGAATCGAACTAAGTTTCCAAAACTTTTTTAAAAACTCAGGCAACCATTTAAAAAGTGTTGTGTCTATGTAAGTAGAAAGCAACCAAAACGTGAAAGTGATCCAACTTTATACCAACGAGAAAAAGCTGATCGAGAAAGCTGCGCAAGGTGACCGTAAGGCACAACGCCGGCTTTATGATAAGCACGCTGGGAAAATGTTGAGCGTTTGTAGACAATATATATCACCTATTGAAAGTGCTGAAGAAATTATGCTCAATGGTTTTTTCAAGGTGTTTACAAAGCTGGAAACGTTTAATCATGAAGGGAGTTTTGAAGGTTGGGTGCGCAGGATTATGATACGCGAGTGTTTAAATACGTTACGTAAAAAAGACCCATTCAAATGGAGTAGCGAGATTGACGAAGAGCGATTTGAAGACGAGCAGGAAGAAGAAGGTGACGATTTGCCGCTGGATCAAATCCAGCAGTGTATTGATAGGTTGCCAGATGGTTACAAAAGTGTTTTTGTGATGTTTGCCATCGACGGATTGAAACACAAGGAAATTGCTTTGATGCTGGACATAAGCGAGAATACTAGTAAATCCCAATTTAGAAAAGCACGATTGATGTTGCAGGAAGAAATTAACGAGATAAAAAAGAAGCGCTATGAAGCTTAATAATATAAAGGACAAATTTGAAGATCGCGAGATTCAGCCCAGCGCAGATTCTTGGGAACGACTTTCCCAGCGATTGGATACCGGCGAGAAGAAAAGTAAGAAACCAGTAATTCTTTGGTTAAGTGGCATTGCAGCAGTTTTGATTTTGGGATGGATTGCCGCGCCAGCGTTTTTTGCTTTTCAAACTTCCCAGCCTGTGGATAATGTATTAGTCATTGAAGAAAGCAATACAATTGAAGATGCATCTAATGGAAATAAAGATGAGGAAATAGAAATTTCATCTGATTTGAACGATAGTGATAGGGAAGCAATTGTTTCTTCAGATATCCAGAAGGAATCGCAAGGATCCAGGGTTAAAGAGAAGCGACAAACTCCAGTTGTGAAAGAAGTCGGGAAAGCCAGTGTGAAAAATGACATTGCCTTTGAAACCGTTGAAAAACAAAAAGAAGGAAATCTGGTGATACAAGACGTCATTGCAAACAAAGAAACTACTGCAGTGGAAATGCAAATGACCGCACCTATAAGTGAGGCAGATCGCTTACTCAACGATGCACTCAAAAGGATAGGTTCCAAAAGCCAAATCAATACAGGTGTCGCTTCAAATGGTAAACCATCCATTGATCCACAAAAACTATTACGGGAAACCGAATGGGATCTGGAAGATCAAAAACGCAATTTATTTGAAAATACACTGCTCGATGGTCTAGGTAGATTAAAACGAGAAGCCGTCGCGCTTATTGATAGGAACCAGTAAATCAAACAAACATCAAACTATAAAAAATCTGCTTTAAAACTAGCAGACAGGAATTACTCACTTTAAACTCAACAATCATGAAAAAGCAACTACACTTTATTACTATCATTTTAATGCTTGCAGGCACATTTGCAGGTTGGGCGCAAAAAGAGGAAAAGGAACAGCCTTTTTCCTTTACTGTGGTCGACACTATTAATGGAGAAATTCGTACCGCTAGATACGAATCTGAAAAAATATATTTAGAACTTCTCGAAAGGAAAAACAATCGTATCAAGTATTTATTATTGGATAAACAGCGTTACGAATCTGATCAAAGAACACAACTAGCAAAGGAAATAAAAGACATAAACGAGAGGATTGGAAAGCTTGAAAATTACACTGTTGAAATGTCAAAAAAGGATAAGGAATTTACCGCAGAGCTATACGCTCAAAAAATATCTGCATACGATGCTATGGTAGATTCTGAAATTGCTTTTGTCGAGATAAATGGCTCGTCATTTGATAATAAAAGATCAGGTACAACCTTAAAACTTTTTGGAACACCCGGTGTTACATCAGTAGGATCTGATAAGTATCGTAAGAATATTTCGACAACATCAGGCCTAACATTAGGATTCGGTTATAATTTTATTAATGGTGACAATTTAGCTATAGATGATTTTAGTTATGGAAAAAATGAATATTTCTCAATCGGAGTAAACTGGAAAACAGCTCTGAATAAAAGTCAGACAATTAGGTTCAAATATGGTATTGAATATCAAACTCAAGGTACAGAATTGAATGGTAATCGTGCCTTCACGATTTCAGATCCCAATAACACTCAAATAGAGAGACTCAATTTTGATTTTGATAAAGCAAAATTCCGTCAGGATCAATTAGTTTTTCCAGTTCATTTTGAATTTAGTGGAACAGATCGCAAGGAGTATGAAGACGGTCGAGTGCGATACAACGATTACGACAAATTCAAGTTTGGTATTGGTGGTTATGCTGGGTTTAATTTAAGTTCAAGGTTAAAATATAAATATGAACTTGACGGTCAAGATGTCAAGCAAACCAATGTGAATGCATTTGATACTAATGCATTAGTATATGGTCTCGATGCATATTTTGGTAAAGGAGATCTCGTACTATTTGGAAGAATGGGACTCAATGATATTTTCAAGTCCGGCTCTGTGGATGGCCAGTATGTCGCTTTTGGGATAAGGTTTCAGTAGCCTTTTTGAATTAGCCTTAAGACAGTCTTTGTAGCAATAGGTTACAAGGATTGTCTTTATATTTATGTAAAATAACAACCATGAAAAAAATACTACTTGTTGGCTTTTTGTTGCTCGCCGCCGGACATATCGTACAGGCACAGGATAATGAAAAGCAACCTCAAGAAGAGGCATCACTTAACTTCTTGGACAGGATTGATACAACCCGTACGACAAGAGAAGTGCGCACTGAAGTTCATGGAGTTTTTGGGATAGGTTGGAATCAAGCGCTAGGCGATGAAAATGGGATAGGTGAAGATTACCGCTTCTGGGGTTCTGGAATCTGGGAATTGGGATTGGAATTTTCTACCCAACCATCAAAAAGTGACGATTTGATTCGATTTAACTATGGGCTAGCCTTACAATGGCAAACCTTGCGTATCAATGGCAATCGTCAATTTGTCACAAATAATGATGTGACTACCTTGGAACCTTTAGGATTTAATGTAGATAAGTCAAAATTTGAGCAGTTCACCCTTATTGCACCTTTGCATTTAGAAATAGGTCGTGGAAAACGCAAAATCTATAAAGATGATATAAGTAGGATCGATTATGATGATAGTTTTGTGGTGGGAATAGGTGGCTATTTAGGCGTCAATGGAACGACTAGCCAAATGATAAAATACGAGCGTGAAGGCCGTGATGTGACTAACAGACTCTACAATGACTTTGAGACCGAAGATTTTGTCTATGGATTAAGTGCCTATGCTGGCCTTGGGGATTTTCAGATATTCTTCAAATACGGACTTAATAGTATCTTCAAAAATTCTCCTATCGATCAAAGACAAGTGAGCATCGGTTTTAGATTTAGATAACCTTAAGTAGCATCTGATTTTGTCATGAGTTCGCTTTCGCGAAAGCGAACTCATCACCATCATTTTTCCTATTTTTGAATGGTAAATGGGAGTTGTCTAATCTAATGCCTCATTCCTAATACCTCATCCCTACAATCCATGATCGCACGTACCACCGTTGATGCCGTTTTTGACGCCGCTCGAGTAGAAGAGGTGATCGGTGATTTTGTGCAGTTAAAAAAGTCAGGTTCCAACTTTAAGGGTTTGAGTCCGTTTTCTGATGAGCGCACGCCTAGTTTTATGGTGTCGCCGGTGAAGCAAATCTGGAAGGATTTCTCCTCAGGAAAAGGTGGTAATGCGGTCACGTTCATTATGGAACATGAACATTTCACGTTCCCAGAAGCCATTAAATACCTAGCCAACAAATACGGAATAGAAGTAGAAGAAACCGAGCAAACCGATGAGCAAAAACAGATGCAGGACGAGAAGGAATCCATGTTTCTGGTTTCAAAATTTGCAGCAGAATGGTTTGCGGGACAGCTCAAAACTGAAGAAGGCCGAGCGATAGGTTATAGCTATTTTAAAGAGCGTGGTTTCAGCGATGAGACCATTAAATACTTTGAATTGGGTTACTCACCAGATCAATGGGATGCTTTTACTAATGCTGCTGTCAAGGCTGGATACAAACTGGATTTTCTAGAAAAAACCGGACTTACCATTATAAAGGACGACAAGCAGTTTGACCGATTCAAAGGTCGTGTGATGTTCCCTATACGTAGCATGTCAGGAAGAGTTCTGGGCTTTGGAGGTAGAATATTGGATAGTTCCAAAAAGGCTGCAAAATACCTCAACTCACCACAGAGCGAGATCTACGATAAGTCTAAAGTCCTCTACGGTATTTATGAGGCAAAACAGGCAATGGCCAAAGAGGATTTGTGTTACCTAGTTGAAGGTTACACAGATGTGATACAGCTGTATCAGGCAGGAATCCAAAATGTAGTTTCCAGTTCAGGAACGGCATTGACAACAGAGCAAATAAGACTGATTAGTAGGCTGACTAAAAACATCACGGTTCTTTACGATGGCGATGCCGCAGGTTTGCGAGCTGCTATTCGTGGTATCGACTTGATTCTTGAAGCAGGAATGAATGTACGCGTCTGTACCTTTCCAGAAGGTGAAGATCCAGACAGTTTTGCAAAATCCCACACGGAATCTGAAATCAGAACTTTCCTGAAAGATCATGCGGTTGACTTCATCAGATTCAAATCAGGATTGTTGAAAGATGAGGCTGCTGGAGATCCTATCAAGAAAGCAGGAATGATAAGAGAGATCGTGCAAAGTATATCTAAGATTCCAGATGAGATCTCACGTGAAGTCTACGTTCAAGAAAGTGCGGCCATTCTGGATATAGGCGAGGACGTATTGTTCTCAACCTTGGCTCAAATGCGAAACGCTGAGGTCAACGAGACTAGAAAAAAGAATCGTCGCGAGCAGGAATCTCAAACAATGCAAAAGGTTCCAAATGCACCAGCAGCAAGTGTAATAGATAGGAGAGAAGTGCTGGAACGAAATATTATTAGGATTCTACTTCTTTACGGCGAGAGGGATGAAGAATTCATTGAAGAATATATTCAGGAGCCAGACGGCAACATGATTGAGGTAATCAAGAAAAAAGAAAGCAAACCAGTTTATGAGAAGATATTCTTAGATCTTCAAGAAGATGAGGTGGAATTTTCTAATGCTTATTTCAAGAACTTATATCCCAAATTGATTGATATTTTTCTAATGCAAGGCAAGATTGATGTCAATACGGTGATGTCAGAATTAGAAGATCAGGAAGCGCAGCTTATTGCAGATTTGATTATGGATGAGGATCGATACCAGTTAAGTAGATGGGAAGAGAAGCAAATATTTGTCAAGCAAAAAGACGACACGGTTGCTACTTACGTGACAGATACGATTCTCAACTTTCGTAGATTGATGATTGCCGAAAAGGTAAAAGCATTGTACACAGACCTCAAATCTTCTGTAGAAGAAGATAATGTAGAAGCATTAACCTCAGTTATCGATTACAATAAATTAAATCAACACTTAGGAAAAAGATTAAATAGGGTAATTTAAATTATCGGGTAGTAATCTGTAAAAGTCGGGATTGATGGATGAGATCTGCAATATTGTCCACATTCAATTTTTTCAATAAGCGTGTTTTGTAAGTGCTTACTGTTTTTTCATTAATGGAAAGATCCTGAGCAATTTCTTTATTACGCTTACCTCTGGAAAGAAGGTTTAGAACTTCAATTTCTCTCGTAGATAATGTTTTGAACTTTAAGATCTCTTGTTTTTCTGCATCAGGACTTTTCTTATTCTTGATGTTTTCAGAAATAAATCGTTCTCCTTTAATAATAGTAAGCAAGGCATTCTTGACTTCCTTAACGGTACGGGTTTTAGAGATAAAACCTCGCGCACCAGCTTTTAAGGATGAAACTGCATAAATTTCTTCTGGATGACAGCTTACTACAAGTACTTTAAGATCTGGAAACCGGTCTCTAATTTGTCTAAGAGAACCTACACCATTTGAATTAGGTAAATCGATCTCAAGAATAAGAACATCTGGTTCTTGTTTCTCAATTTCAGAGATTAAATATTTTCCATCTTCAACTTTTCCCTTAAAATCAAATGTCTTGTCGCCTTTCAACATACATTTTAATCCTCTACGGAAAACAGGATGATGATCAGCTATTAGAATTTTCATTTAATTTTTTTCAAAAGGTATTGCAAAGATAAATTCATCAATAATACTTCCTACAAAAACTTCCGTAGGTATAAACCTACTTTAGAATACTTTATGATATCGAACTATCGTAGGCGGTCATTGAATTCCCACACAGGAATAGGGTTCATTTTATGCTGATTTCGAGAATTGTAGGAAAAATATATGTTTAAGACATCTCTATTTCTCCCTGTAAAAGATTCAACAGAATGACCTTCAGCAAGCTGTTTCATCGCCCATTCAAGCTCATCGTAAGTTGCACCTATTTGATCCTCATCTGTTCTTTCTGCTCCATAGAGTCCATCGCTAGGTGCTGCTTCCATGATGCTTTTAGGTACTTTCAAATGATCACCTAGTTTATACACCTCACTTTTCATCAAATCTGCAATAGGACTTATGTCAACTCCACCATCACCATACTTCGTATAGAACCCAACGCCAAAGTCCTCTACTTTATTGCCCGTACCAGCCACTAATAAACTATTCATCCCAGCGTGAAAGTAAAGAGTCGTCATGCGCAGTCTCGCTCGTGTATTTCCTTCAGTCAGCGCTCTTACTGCATCGAGACCGCCATCAGGCATAGCCTTGATAAACGTATCAAAAACAGGAGTCAAATCACTACGCACATCACGCACGTTAGAAAACCGCTCTTTTAGTTGATTGATATGCTCTTGCGCTCTAGAAACATGATCTGCATGTTGGTGAATAGGCATTTCAACACACAAGACATCCAGACCAGTCATGGCACATAGGGTTGAGGTAACCGCACTATCAATGCCGCCACTAACACCTACAACATAACCCTTAACACCTGCGTTAAGAGCATAATCTTTAAGCCATTTTGCGATTGCTGTCGCTACCTTTTCTGTTTGCATAATCGTATTTTTGCCTTTCAAATGTATTTCATAAGTCTGAGTATTTCAGTATGATTAACAGGATTAAAACGGTTTTTTTGGTTCTCGCTTTCGCGAAAGCGATGATATCATGCAACACCTCAAACCCTCAAGAACAGGAAATTGAATCCATCCCATTGCAAGTGGAGTTGATCAAATTTCACGAAGAGTTTGCAAATGCAGATCCATCTGATCTAGCTAATCTAAAATCCCAATACCCAGCATTTTTCCCACAATACGTTCCCGATAGTGTCTGGCTAGATAAGATGCAGGGCCGCGATACGATCCAGAATATTTTGGAAAATGCGGTAGCAGATGCTCAGTTTGATTTTGAAAGCATCAAAAGCGATGTAGAATTGGTCATGAAGCATGTGGAATATTATTTTCCTGAATTTGAACCAACCCCAATAATTACTGTATTAAGCGAGGTAGATACAGATTTGAAAGTGGTTCCTACGCCTAATTATTTGATTTTGGGAATTGATAATTATCTAGGAACAGATCATCAGCTTTATGCAGGTGTCAATAAGTACAAGTCCGTTTCACTAGAAAGAAACCGCATCCCAGCAGATGTCGCTCTGGCTTATGCAAAGCTTTTTGTACCACCTACCAACAGTCGTCAGTTCATGGAACAGATGATCTACTATGGTAAGCTTCATTACCTCCAGCAAAATTTTGCACCTTCATCCAGTACCGCCCAAATTATGGGATATGCAACCGAAAAGGCACAGTTTGCAGAAGATAATGAAGAAGAGATCTATCGTTATTTTATTGATAAGGAATTACTGTACAGCACAGACCCCAAACTCCTTTCCCGATTCATTCTACCAGCACCATTTTCCAAATTTTATTTAGAAATAGATCAAGAAACTCCTGGAGGCGTTGCTCAATATATAGGATGGCAAATCGTCGCTAGCTATGCAGAAAACAATAATGCCACGCTGCAGGATATCATCAACACACCTGCCGAAGAAATTTTTAATAAATCCAAATACAAACCAAGGTCCTAATGGCAAAAAAGAATCGTTCAGAAATTAAGATAGGAATCGAACTAGATGAAAACCGAGTTCCAGAAAATATTGTGTGGAGCGCACCAGATGGTGGCGTGGACAGTGCGGTTTCTAAAGCCATGATGGTTTCCATGTGGGATAGTGTAGAGAAAGAAAGCTTCCGTATTGATTTATGGACTAAGGATATGCCTGTGGATGAGATGCGGGTATTTTTTCATCAAACACTAGTAAGCATGGCAGATACCTATCATCGAGCCACCAATGATGAAAAGATGCGTGATACTATGCTAGACTTTTGCGATTACTTTGCAGAGAAGTTGGAATTGAAGAAGGACGATTCTCAAAAAGATACTAGAGAATAGATACAAGAGACAAGAAGCAA
The DNA here is from genome assembly GCF_900101765.1 of Nonlabens sp. Hel1_33_55. Taxonomy (NCBI): domain Bacteria; kingdom Pseudomonadati; phylum Bacteroidota; class Flavobacteriia; order Flavobacteriales; family Flavobacteriaceae; genus Nonlabens; species Nonlabens sp. Hel1_33_55. The sequence goes on along the minus strand of NZ_LT627735.1, from coordinate 1,997,241 downwards.
GAAAAAAGAGACAGGAGGCAAGAGGCAAGAAAAAAGAGAAATATCGCTGTCTGGAATACTCGTTCAAGCAAAATCGAGGAATGAGCTTCTTGAAGTTTCGGGAATTATTACAAAATGTAAAAATTGACAATCGAGACACGTAACCATAATTAGTAGCAACGTGATTCACACATCTCAACGTAGCATTTTAATTTAAAAACGGATTAGAAGAAAGTGTAAACCATTTCGAGCGGCAGTCGAGAAACGGTTTGGTTGCCTAGTTAACCATGTTAATATTAGCATCGAACTTAAAACCCCAAACCTCCAACTTTAAATCATCAACTATAAATGTCACAACTACCCTTTGATCACAAACAACTCATAGAGCTGGCATGGTATAAAATGCCATTCGGTGCGCATAAGGGAAAGTTTTTGAGTGAATTACCAGAACCATATTACATCTGGTTCAGACGAAAGGGATTCCCGCAAGGTAAACTGGGTAATTACATGCAGACCGTTTGCGATATGAAAGTCAACGGGATTGAAAGTCTGCTAAGAGAGATTAGAAAGAATACGGTAAACGATCACTGATTTAAATCAAACAAATTTCTTAAAGTGAATTAATAAAAGAATCTATTCAAAGATGTACCCTAACGACAAGCTGGCGACTGAATTTTTATATTTGCGATTCTCAAAAACTTCGGATAAGCCATAGCTATATCTAGCTTGAAGAAAAAAGAGTTCATTGAGTTTATAGGAGAAGCCACCATTTAAAGTAAAATCTATTGAATTAATATCGTTATCAAGTATTGCTTCATCATCATCAATTTCAGCACTGCTATTAATAAGTATTCCTACCTGAGGTCCTAAATCCAAACTCAGTTTTCTGAATATGTAAATTTTTGCTTGAAGAGGAAGGTCGATATAATCAAGGTTAGTTTCAACAGAGGTAGTGAATGGTTGACTTCCACTTCTGAAATTGTAAAGCCCTCCTTTTTTGTTATAAAGGATTTCAGCTTGTAGGGATAATACATCATTAATGTTATATTCTGTGAATCCACCTACATGATAACTAACCTTATCAGTATTTGCACTTTGATTAGTGTGAAACCCTGATAGGTTGAGACCAGCTTTTAATCCATATTCTAAGTTGTTTTGAGAAAATGACTGAAGAGATATTAGAATAAAAGATAGAAAGATAAATTTATTAAAAGTCATAGGATAAGGTTTAAGCAACCACTAATCAATCGTCTGATTAATCCCATCAATGTAGGCGAGCACTTCATCGCGACCCGTTTTATTTGATGCACTAGTTACAAAGTAGGGCGGCATTTCTTCCCACATTCCTGCAAGCAGTTCGGCTTTATAGTTTTCTACATTGCGCTCTAGAGCCATAGGCTTGAGCTTATCTGCTTTGGTAAAAATGATGCTAAAGGGTATCCCATTCTCGCCCAAGTATTGCATGAACTCTTTGTCAATAGGTTGTGGATCGTGTCGCACATCTACCAGTACAAAAGCACTTACCAGTTGCTCTCGCTTCTCAAAATAGTTGGTAATGAATTTCTGGAATTTGGCTTTGCTGCTTTTTGAAACTCGAGCATATCCATAACCAGGTAAATCTACCAAATACCAGTTCTTATTTATGATAAAGTGATTGATCAACTGGGTTTTTCCAGGCCGGCCAGAAGTTTTGGCGAGGTTCTTATGATCAGTCAGCATATTGATCAAAGAAGATTTACCAACGTTGGAACGACCTATAAAAGCATATTCAGGTAACCTGTTGGTAGGGCATTTCTTGACCTCTTGATTTGAGATAACAAACTCGGCGCTATTGATTTTCATAATTAGTAACGGAAAGACTTAAATAGCATTTTCAAAATAAAATATTTTAAATCCTTTTAGATTTTCCTTCCCGATGGGAAGATTAAGGATAAGCTTAGAACTGGCGTTCTTCCAGCCATTTGTGCAGGATTTTGTTGAATTCGTCAGGATGTTCCATCATGGCGGCGTGTCCACATTTATCGATCCAGTACAAATCACTGTCAGGTAGTTTCTCGTGAAACTCCTCTGCAACATTCGGCGGTGTGACGCCATCTTGTTTTCCCCAGATGATACACGTAGGCGTCTTCATATTAGGAAGATCCTTTGCCATATTATGACGTATCGCACTTTTAGCAATAGCGAGTGTCTTGATCAGCTTTTTGCGATCGTTTACTACAGAAAACACATCGTCAACCACTTCTTTAGTCGCGACTGCTGGATCGTAAAATACGTCTTCGCTCTTCTTTTTGATGTAGTCATAATCGCCACGTTTTGGGTAGCTTTCTCCCATGGCGCTCTCATAAAGACCAGAGCTGCCTGTGATAATTAGTGCCTTAATCTTTTTAGGATATAATTTTGTGGTAACCAGACCAATGTGGCCGCCCAGTGAGTTACCCAAAAGGATAACTTCCTTATAGCCCATGTGCTCAATAAACTTATTGATATGCTTTGCAAACGTCCCTACACTTGTCTGAATTAACGGCATGGTGTAGAGCGGCAAAGAAGGTACGATGACTTGATAGCCCAACTTGGGAAAATAATCGATAACGCCTTGAAAATTACTCAAGCCACCCATCAAACCATGTAAGATAATTATTGGAGTTCCTTCTCCCGAAGTGTAGTATTCAAACTTACCATCCTTAATTAAATCGTGCGCCATATTGGGTAGTGTCAAAGACAAATATAGGCGTTTTGATTTACGAATTCCTGCAAAAAATCTGCTGATATTTCTTAATGGTGGTTTCTAGTTCGCTTTCGCGAAAGCGATATAAACATCAACTTCAACGCACCTCGCATTGTTAATAAGTGCCATAGTTATTCAAGAATGGAGCGTTTTATCAACATTGTGGTAAAAAGTGGGATTAAGTGGTAAATACTTTTCTATATTTGATTACATAAGCCGTGTAGCCGCTTTTCAATGAATCATTTTATAGGAACATACGAGTGTAAAGCAGACGCCAAAGGTCGTTTTATGATGCCTGTCGCCATCAAGAAGCAATTGCTTCCCATGCTGGAAGACGGTTTTGTAATACGCAGGTCTGTATTCCAGCCATGTCTGGAGTTGTATCCCATGAGTGAATGGAATGCCGTGATGGAAAAAATAGGCAAGCTCAATAGATTCAATAAAAAGCACAACGACTTTATACGTCGCTTTACAGCTGGCGTCAAGATGGTTGAGGTAGATGGAAACGGCAGATTGCTGATCCCGAGTGACCTCAAAGCCATCGCAGGAATCACAAAAGAGCTGACCATCGCCAGTGCCGTGAATATTATTGAAATCTGGGATAAAGAGAAATACGAGAATGCAATCGATGAGTCTGCACTTGATTTTGCAGATCTCGCACAAGAAGTAATGGGAGATGACACAAACGACCTCTTATCATGATCCAGTCCTCTTGAAGGAATCTGTAGATGGACTCGATATAAAACCTAATGGTGTTTATGTCGATGTCACTTATGGTGGTGGCGGTCATTCCAGAGAAATACTCAAGCGCTTGGGGCCCGATGGGAAACTATATGGCTTTGACCAAGATCCAGACGCGCAGGCAAATATCATTGATGACGATAGGTTTAATCTTATTCCAGAGAACTTTAGATATATCAAAAGATTTCTAAGGCTTTATGGTCATAAAAAAGTGGACGGTATTCTAGCAGATCTAGGCGTGAGTTCACACCAGTTCAATGAAGCCTCTCGTGGTTTTTCCACACGTTTTGACGCACGTCTCGATATGCGCATGAATCAAAAAGCGACGCTTGATGCGGTAGGTATCGTCAATGATTATGAGGAATCTGAACTGCGCCGCATCTTAAAGGAATATGGCGAGTTGCGCAACGCGCCGCGCATAGCGAGAGAAATTGTAGCTGCTCGCAGAGAAAAGACCATTGAAACGGTTCAAGACTTAAAAGATATATGTGCACCACTAGTTCCTGCAAGAATTGAGAACAAACAAATGGCTCAGGTATTTCAGGCCATAAGAATTGAGGTCAATCAGGAAATGGATGTGCTTCATGAATTTCTGGAACAGTGCAAAGAGTTATTGGAGCCAGGTGGCAGGTTGAGCGTGATTTCTTATCACTCACTAGAAGACAGACCAGTAAAAAGATACATACGCAATGGCTTGTTTGAAGGCGAACCAGAAAAGGATGTGTTTGGTCGGGTAAGTGTTCCTTTCAAAAAAGTAGGTGGTTTGATCGTGCCCAGCAAACAAGAATTGAAGCAGAATAGCAGAGCGCGCAGTGCAAAATTGCGAATTGCAGAAAGAATTGATCAAGAATAATATGGCAGCAAAATTCTATGACATATTGCGAGGAAACTTCCTGACAAACAGGGATGCGCTCAAGAACTGGAAATTCATCCTGTTCGTGACTGGACTCGCGCTGATTATGATTTTTACAGGTCACAACTTTGAGAGCAAGGTCCACTATATAGGACAGCTCAATGATGATGTGAGCGAGTTGCGCAGCCAGTATGTTGATGGTCAGCGCCAGTTGATGTTTCTGCAAATGGAAAGTACCGTCGCGAGTAGATTGAAGGAAACTGGCATTGCCCCAGCAAAAGAGCCGCCATATAAATTGATTATAAATAAGCAGGATGCCAACGACTGATAAGAACATATTGCACCGTGTGTATGCCGTGAGCATTTTCTTTGCTTTGGTGGCAGTCGCTATTGTAGTACAGATTGTCCGTATCCAGTTTGTTGAGGGCGATGAATACCGCGCCAAAGCTGAGGATCGCATCTTCCGCAATCAGATGGTTGAGGCAAATCGCGGCAATCTTTATGATTCCAATGGTCAGCTTCTCGCAACATCAATCACCAAATACGACATACGTTTTGATGCAGTAGCTCCTAGTCAAAAAGATTTTAATGCAGAGATAGAGCCATTGGCGAGTTCGCTTTCGCGAAAGCTGAATAAACCAAAAGCTTATTTCCTGAATAAGTTTCGTAAAGCTAGGACCAACAATTCCCGATACCTGCACATCGCAGATGATATCAATTATACCACATTGATGGAACTGAAAAGCTTCCCGTTATTCAAGCGTGGCGCCAATCGTGGCGGTTTGATCGTGGAACCTCATGTAGAGCGTGAGTACCCTTTAGGGAAAATGGCAGAACGTCTTGTCGGCTATGATGAGGTTGGTAAACCTAGAGTTGGGTTGGAAGGTGCTTATCGCAATTTCTTGAAAGGTGAAAATGGTTCCAGATTAGAACAAAAGATATCAGGAAATCAATGGAAACCTATAAATAACGTCAATGAAATTGAGCCTAAAGATGGTCTTGATGTCTACACAACCATTGATGTGAACATGCAGGACGTTGCTCACCATGCTTTGCTAGAACAACTGGAATATTTTGAAGCAGACCATGGAACAGCCGTGGTCATGGAGACAGCTACTGGAGAGATTAAGGCGCTTTCTAATTTAGGAAGATCATCAGACGGGAAATATTTTGAGAAACGCAATTATGCTTTGTGGGAATCCCACGAGCCTGGTTCCACATTCAAATTGATGAGTGTGATTGCGGCGCTGGAAGATAAAGTGGTAGATACCAGTACTGTTTTTGACACGCAAAACGGGAAGATTTCCTATTACGGCCGCAATGTGCGTGATTCTAAATATGGCGGCTACGGTAAGATTAGCGTAGCAAAAGCTTTTGAGCTGAGTTCCAATACTGCTTTGGTTCAAATGGTTCAAGACAATTATGGTAGTGATCCAGAAAAGTATGTGGATCGGCTTTATAACATGAACCTGAATGACAAGCTCAACTTGCCCATTATAGGTGAAGGCAAGCCTATGATACCGCATCCTGATGATGAGAACTGGAGCGGCTTGTCGCTGCCATGGATGGGATTTGGTTATGGAGTTCGATTGACGCCTCTGCAGACCTTGACATTTTATAATGCGGTCGCTAACAATGGCGTCATGGTAAAGCCTAGGCTGATAAAGGAAGTTCGTTCCAAGGACAAGATGATCGAGAAATATGACCGTGAGATTATTAACCCATCGATTTGTAGTCAGGAAACCATCGACAAGGTAAAAGTTATGATGGAAAATGTTGTTAAGCGAGGAACTGCGGATAACCTTTACAGCAGCCGTTTCTCAATGGCAGGAAAAACAGGAACCTGTCAAACGGAATACTGGAAAGGCGCTGGTAATTATATTGCTTCTTTTGCAGGATACTTCCCAGCAGATAAACCTAAGTACAGCTGCATCGTAGTTATCCATAAACCGAATACAGCCAAAGGCTATTATGGTAACATCGTCGCTGGACCTGTTTTCAAAAAAATAGCACAAAAGATCTATGCCAGCAATCCGCAGGCAGATGAGGTAGAATTGCCTAATGAGGTTCCTACTGAGATTCAAAAAAGCTTAAAATCCTATTATACTAAAGCTCAAAAAACTTTAAAGGATCTTCCAGATTTAAGAGGTATGGACGCGATGGATGCCATTGCGATCATTGAAAACATGGGAGCGCAAGTCAAGATAGTAGGATCTGGTAAAGTAAAAACCCAAAGCATTAAGCCTGGAACAAAACTCAATACATCTCACCAAGTAATCCTGACGCTATCATGATGATCTTAAGAGACATACTATATAAGGTTAGGCTGGATACAGTTATAGGTTCCACAGATGTCAAGGTGAACCACATTCATTTTGATTCCCGACAAATAAAAAACGGAGATGTTTTTGTCGCCCTCAAAGGAGTGGTCAGTGATGGTCATGATTTCATTACGAAAGCCATTGACTTAGGAGCTACAGCGATCGTGGTTGAAACTTTACCTCAGGATCAAAAGGAGAATATCACATACATAGTGGTTGAATACTCTCATGAGGCGCTCGCTTTAATGGCAGCAAACTACTATGAGAATCCATCCAAGGATTTGAAACTAATTGGTGTTACTGGAACTAACGGCAAAACAACAACAACAAGTTTACTGTATCAATTGTTCAAAAACCTGGGCTACAAAACCGGACTGATTTCCACGGTGGAGATATTGATCAATGGCAAATCAATTCCAACAAAACATACGACTCCAGATCCGTTGACGATCAATGATCACCTTGCTGCTATGCGTTATGCAGGTGTTGACTATTGTTTTATGGAAGTGAGTAGTCATGGGATTGCGCAAGAACGTGTTGCAGGATTGCATTTTGCTGGCGGGATTTTCACTAATCTTTCTCATGATCATTTAGATTACCACGACACGTTTGCAGAGTATCGTGATGTCAAAAAGCGGTTTTTTGATGGATTGCCTGCTGCGGCATTTGCTTTATACAATAAGGATGATAAGAATGGACCGGTCATGGTTCAAAATACAAAAGCCAAAAAACTGGGTTACGCCTTAAAAACCTATACCGATTATCAAGCCAATGTTTTGGAAAATCAATTCGGTGGTTTGTTGTTGAAAGTCAATGGACACGAATTGTGGACTAAGATGATTGGTGAGTTCAATGCCTATAATGTATTGGCGATTTATGCCTGTGCCATTGAATTGGGACTGGAAGAATTGGAAGTTTTGGAAGCCATTTCAAAACTGGATGGTGTCTCTGGCAGATTTCAATACTTCACAACCGTAAAAGATAGAATTACCGCTATTGTAGATTATGCACATACACCAGATGCATTGAAAAATGTGCTGGAAACCATAAATAGCATACGTACCAAAAACGAAAAAGTCATTACGGTAGTTGGTTGCGGTGGCGATAGGGATCGTACAAAACGACCTATCATGGCAAATGTAGCAACGACTTTAAGTGACATGGTCATCTTAACGAGCGACAATCCCAGAACGGAAGATCCACAAGTGATTTTGAAGGAAATGGAAGCTGGCGTGGAACCACAGAATTATAAAAAGTCGGTAACCATAGCAGACCGCGAGCAGGCGATCAAAACCGCGGCAAATATGGCAAATCCACAAGATATCATATTGATTGCTGGAAAAGGACACGAAACATATCAGGAAATTAATGGTGTGCGCCATGATTTTGACGACCGTCTCAAGATAACAACCATCCTCAAAAACCTCGACAAATAATGCTATACTATCTATTTAAATATTTAGAGAGTGAATTTCAGGTTCCTGGTGCGTCATTGTTTGAATTCATTACATTCAGAGCTGCATTGGCGTTTGTTTTCTCTTTGGGATTCTCCACTATTTACGGTAAGCGCATTATCAATTATCTACAAAGAAAACAAGTAGGTGAGAGCGTTCGCGATTTAGGGCTGGAAGGTCAGGCTCAAAAGGCGGGAACACCTACCATGGGTGGCGTTATCATTATTCTGGGAACTCTTATTCCTGCATTGTTGCTGTGCCAGCTAGATAATATTTACGTAATCATGTTGCTCATCACTACGGTATGGATGGGTTGTATAGGATTTACAGATGACTACATCAAGATTTTCAAAAAAGATAAAGGTGGTCTCAAAGGTTGGTTCAAGGTAATTGGACAAGTTGGTTTGGGACTAATCATAGGAGCCATCATGTTCTTCAATGATGACATCACCATAAAGGAAGAACTGGCCAACCCTAACAACACGCAAGAGTTGGTATATGAAAACTCGCTAGCGGAATTCGGTCCAGCAGAGCATTCTACTAAAACAACGATTCCTTTTGTGAAGGAAAACGAATTTGATTATGAATCTTTAGTAACATGGATCGATCCAGATCTAGCTCCGTTTGCCTGGTTAATCTTTATTCCCATTGTTATTTTCATCGTCACCGCAGTCTCTAATGGTGCCAATCTTACCGACGGTATTGACGGCCTCGCGGCAGGAACAAGTGTTATTGTAGTAATCACGCTAGCATTATTTGCCTGGATATCAGGTAATATCATATTTGCAGATTATCTCAACGTGATGTACATCCCTGATTCGGGTGAAATGGTGGTATTTATCACTGCTTTTGCTGGAGCACTCGTTGGATTTTTATGGTACAATACATTTCCCGCCCAGGTGTTTATGGGTGATACGGGAAGTCTTACCATAGGCGGTATTATCGCTGTATTAGCGATTGCAACCCGCAAGGAACTATTGATCCCGATACTTTGTGGTGTCTTCATCATGGAGAACCTGTCTGTAGTCATGCAGGTCAGTTGGTTCAAGTACACGCGTCAGAAATTTGGTGAAGGCCGTCGCATCTTTTTGATGTCGCCATTGCACCATCATTATCAAAAAAGAGGTTTCCATGAGTCCAAAATCGTCGTAAGATTCTGGATCGTTGGGATCCTTCTCGCCATCATATCCATCGTCACACTCAAGGTACGTTAATGACACAGAAAAATTCCACATATAATTTTTCTAACGTCGTCATTCTTGGCGGTGGCATCAGCGGTATGGGCGCAGCAATGCTGGCTGCAGATCGTGGCTACAAGGTGTTTTTAAGCAATAGAGATGAATTGAGTGACGCTTTCGCGAAAGCGTTACAAACCCACAACATTCCCTACGAGTCAGGATCTCATACGGTAGAAACCATCCTAGCTGCAAGTCTGATCGTGAAAAGTCCAGGCATTCCAGATACTGCAGGAATTATTAAAGAAGCTATTGATGATGGAATTCCAGTAATATCAGAAATTGAATTTGCTGCAGAGCACTCGAACGAAACCATCATTGCAGTAACAGGAAGCAACGGTAAAACGACAGTCACCAGTTTACTGGGACATCTTTTAACCGAAGCTGGAATAGATCACACTATGGGCGGTAATATAGGCAAGAGTTTTGCCCAACAAGTCGCCGAATCTCCAGCTGAGGTTCGTTTACTGGAAGTAAGTAGTTTCCAGCTAGATGGTATTAATAATTTCAAACCTAAGGTAGCGGTATTACTCAACGTAACGCCAGATCATCTGGATCGATACGATTACAAATTTGAAAATTACCTAGCCTCAAAAATGCGCATTGCCATGAATCAGGATTCAACTGATTATCTGGTGTACAACGCTGACGACGAAGCCATCACTAGTGCGCTTCAATCCACTCCTATAAAATCCACACTAGTTCCATTCTCAATGACCAAAGAATTGGAATATGGTGCATCACTCATAAACAACACAATCAAGGTCGCTATTGACCAAACCCCATTTACTATGCCATTAGAACAACTTTCCCTCAAGGGACAACACAACACTGCAAACGCCATGGCGGCTGCTACCACTGCAAAACTTTTAAAGATTCGTAAAGAGACGATCAGACAAAGTATGCAATCCTTTCAAGGTGTGGAGCACAGACTTGAGCAGGTACTAAAGATTAATAAGGTTCAATATATCAACGATTCAAAAGCAACTAATGTCAATGCTACTTTTTATGCATTGGACAGTATGGAGCAACCTACCGTCTGGATTGTTGGTGGCGTGGATAAGGGTAACGATTACTCACAGTTATTTCATTTAGTAAACAAGCATGTTAAAGCTATCGTTTGCCTAGGTGTTGATAATTCTAAAATAGTAGAAGCATTTAGTGGCTGTGTAGAACAAATGGTAGAGACTGGCTCCATGGAAGATGCCGTCAGAGTTGCCTACAAACTAGCCGATGCAGGTGATAATGTGTTGTTGAGTCCCGCGTGCGCAAGTTTTGATTTATTTGACAATTATGAAGACCGTGGTCGCCAATTCAAAAAAGCTGTAAGAGGATTATAATTTGAGAATAAGAGACTACATATCTGGTGATTCCTTTTTATGGGCTTTGGTGCTGATACTGGCGATATTTTCGTTTTTACCGGTATATAGTGCCAGTAGTAATTTGGCTTATTTAAATGGCGGTGAAGGAAATACACTCCAATATGTGGTGAAGCATTTTGCGCACTTAATTCTGGGATTGGGAATTGCGTACACGTTTCATAAAATCCCCTACAATTACTTCAAGGGATTAAGTTTTATCATGCTGCCTATCGTGATTTTGCTACTCATTTTCACGGCATTTCAAGGCACTGAGATGGATGGCGCTAATGCCAGTCGCTGGATTCAGATTCCCATAGTTGGAGTTGGATTCCAGACCAGTACGTTGGCTGCCGTGGTACTCATGGTTTGGGTAGCTCGTTATCTTAATTCGATGCGTGATAAAGTCATTGAGTTCAAAAAATCACTATTGCCTTTGTGGCTGCCCGTTGGATTGATTCTGGCACTCATTTTACCATCTAATTTCTCCACTACGGCAATCTTATTTTTAATGGTTTTGTTAGTCTGCTTCATAGGCGGCTATCCTTGGAAGTATTTATTGGGAATTGTGGGAACTGGATTAGTGGTTCTAATATTATTTATACTTACCGCAAAGGCATTTCCAGATGCATTTCCCAATCGTGTTGATACTTGGGTAAGCCGTATCGAGAGTTTCTCTGGCGATGGAACATCAGATTCTGAATATCAAGTAGATAAAGCCAAAACTGCCATAGCAACAGGTTACGTTTGGGGACAAGGTCCAGGAAAGAGTCAACAAAAACACTTTTTACCACAATCCAGCAGTGACTTTATTTATGCCATAATTATTGAAGAATTTGGATTGATAGGTGGCGCTGTAGTCTTGTTAGTGTATATGCTGGTGCTTTTTAGACTAGTAGTGATAGCAAACAAGGCAGACACAATTTTTGGTACTTTGCTCGTCATTGGCGTTGGATTCCCGATTGTATTACAGGCTTTGATCAATATGGCGGTAGCCGTGAATCTATTTCCAGTAACAGGACAGACCCTACCACTTATTTCCAGCGGTGGAACATCCATCTGGATGACATGCATGGCGATAGGTATCATATTAAGCGTGAGTGCAAAACGACAAGCCATAAAAGCTCAGGAAACTCCTGAGGAAGAGTTGAACCCTTTAGATGTACTTAGTGAAGCCTTATAGAATCATCATATCTGGCGGTGGTACTGGAGGCCACATCTTCCCAGCGATCTCGATTGCAAACGAGTGCCGTCGTAGATGGCCTGATTGTGAGATATTATTTGTTGGTGCTAATGACCGTATGGAAATGGAAAAAGTTCCTGCTGCCGGTTATGAGATCAAAGGATTGTGGATCAGTGGTCTTCAAAGAAAGTTATCGGCAAAGAATCTTTCTTTTCCATTTAAAGTCGCTAAAAGCCTTATCGATGCAAGTAAAATCATTAAAGATTTCCAGCCCGATGTTGCGATAGGTACTGGTGGTTATGCCAGCGGGCCTTTGTTATTTATGGCACATAGAAAAGGTATTCCAACCTTAATCCAGGAGCAAAATTCATACGCTGGAATTACAAACAAGCTGCTTGCAAAAAAGGTGGACAAAGTTTGTGTCGCGAGTGAGAACATGGATCGCTTCTTTCCTAAAGAAAAGATTGTTTTTACTGGTAATCCGGTACGACAGGATTTGGTGGATCGAGCAACATCTAAGCCAGAAGCTATAAAGCATTTTGGTTTTGAGGATACAGATAAAAAAATATTGTTGGTTTTAGGCGGTAGTCTTGGAGCACGTAGAATCAATCAGTTGGTTGAAAACCAATTGGATTTATTACAACAAGACGTGCAAATCATTTGGCAATGTGGAAAGCTCTACTTCGATCAGTATAAAAAACACAATAGTGCTACTGTTAAGGTCAGCGCCTTCCTCGATAGAATGGATTTAGCATACGCCGCGGCAGATGTCATCATCTCGCGCGCGGGTGCAGGAACTATTTCTGAACTAGCGTTAGTTGGAAAGCCCGTGATTTTCATTCCGTCACCGCATGTGGCAGAAGATCACCAGACAAAAAATGCGATCGCTATCCAGGATCAGGATGCCGCATTGATGATTAGAGAAAAGGAACTCGAGAGCAATTTTCCAATTTTCTGGAATAAGCTTATGAGTGATCACGAATTACAGAAAAGGCTTTCAGCCAATTTTAAAAATATCGCTAGACCTCAAGCTACTAGCGATATTATGGACCAGATAAAAGAATTAATGGATGCGTGATTTAAAAGATATATCACATATTTACTTCATCGGCATTGGTGGAATTGGGATGAGTGCGCTTGCCCGCTATCTCCATGAGCAAGGCAAGCAAGTTGCCGGTTATGACCGCGTTGCCACCACTTTGACTAATCAGTTGGTTGTTGAAGGGATCTCCATTCACTACAATGATGCCTACGATTTTATTCCTGATGAATTCAAAAATCCAGAGAAGGCATTGGTGGTCTATACTCCAGCTGTGAAGCAGGATTTCGGAGAACTAGTTCGCTTTCGCGAAAGCGATATTCCCATCGTCAAACGTGCAAAACTACTAGGTGCGATTTCAAAAACCATGACTTGTCTAGCGATCGCTGGAACGCACGGAAAAACAACCACTAGTGCGATACTTGGGCATTTGTTGTACCAAAGCGACATTAAAACTACAGCTTTCCTAGGCGGGATTCTGGAAGGTTACAATACAAATTATCTCAACAGCGGTACCGATGTCATGGTCGTTGAGGCAGATGAATTTGATCGTTCGTTCTTGCAACTAGAGCCTGACTATGCTGGAATCACAGCGATTGATCCTGATCACTTGGATATTTATGGAAGTGAGGAAGAATTTGAGAAGGCTTTTGAAGAATTTGGAGCACTGGTTCCACAAGATTCCTTGTTTGTCAATGAATCTGTCAAACTAGCTGGAAATAAAATCGGGATTGACACTGGTGACTACCATGCCAGTCATTTGACTATTGTGGACGGTACGTACTACTTCAATCTTGAAACACCTTCAGGAACATTGAAGGACTGGAGTCTGAGATTGCCGGGACAACATAATCTTGCAAATGCTATTCTAGCATTATCTATAGCTATCAATTACGGTGCAAATGTAGAAAAACTTAAAAACGCCCTGGCTTCTTTCAAGGGAGTTGAACGCAGATTCTCGTATAAGATGAATACTGAGAAATTTGTAGTAATCGATGATTACGCACATCACCCAACGGAAATCAATGCCGTCTATCAAGCTGTCAAAGAAATGTATCCTGATGAGAAGTACACGGTTATTTTCCAGCCGCATCTCTATTCAAGGACGAAAGATTTCATGGATGATTTTGCGACAAGTTTGAGCCAATTTCACAAGGTAGGCATGCTCAATATCTATGCTGCAAGAGAAGAGCCTATGGAAGGAGTTCACTCTGCAGTGTTGTGTGAAAGAATCCGTAATCAAGAAACATCACCTCACATGACCACGCTGCTGGAAAAAGAGGATATGGCAGAGTTTATCAAAGAAATGGACAATCGAATTGTCCTGTTGTTGGGAGCTGGAGATATAGGCGCAGAAGTGGATCGAGTGGTAAAAGAATTGGCCGTATGAAAAGGATTCTAAAACTCTTGATTTTACCTGTAATTATCGCTGGGATTTTAGCGATGTATTCTTTTGCTAACAAGCGACATAATAATAGAGAAATACAGGATATAAAGATCTCATTTACAGATTACAGTGACCCGTTTATATCTGAAGATAACGTTAATAAACTGTTGATACAAAAAGAAGATAGTGTCGATAATCGGCTGGTAGAAAAATTAGATTTGAATAGGAGCGAGACCAGACTTGTTGCTGACCCAATGATCAGAGCCGCAGAGGTTTCTGTAGATCTCAATGGTAGGCTTAATGTCGTGGTGGAGCAACGTGAGCCACTAGCAAGATTGATGGGAAGTCCCAATGTCTATCTGGATGGTGATAATGAGATCATGCCGTTGTCTGGTGAACATACAGCACTCGTACCTGTGGTAATGGGTTTTAAGCCTGAATTTCAGGATGAATTGTATGAGTTTTTGATCTATTTGGGAGATGATGAGTTGTTGAATGCGGCTGTTACTCAAATAGTTCTTGATAGTAAAGGAAATGCAACTTTGATGTTGCGTTCTAATCAAATGAGATTAAAGCTGGGCAAGTTGGATAAGTTGCAAAGTAAGATGACCAACTTTAAAGCAATGCTTGCCAAAGTTGAAAAAGATAAAACAGTGGATCAAATCGAGGCCATGGATCTAAGATTTGAAGATCAGGTTGTACTAGTTAAAAATGAAGAATAATGGAACCACAAGAATTTGCAGTAGGACTAGATATTGGAACGACAAAGATCGTTGCTATGATAGGTCGCAAAAATGAGTACGGCAAACTTGAGATCCTAGGTGTAGGAAGGTCAAAAAGTCTAGGCGTCCATCGTGGAGTCGTCAATAACATCACACAAACCATCACATCTATACAGCAGGCTGTATCGCAAGCGGAAGCCGTGAGTGGCATACAGATCAAGGATGTAACTGTTGGTATAGCAGGGCAGCATATACGTAGTCTGCAGCACAGCGATTACATCACTCGTGGCGACAGTGAGACGGTCATTAATCAGGAAGACATCACAAAATTGTGTAACCAGGTTTTTAAATTGGTTATGCTGCCAGGTGAGGAAATCATTCATGTATTGCCGCAGGAATATAAAATTGATGGTCAGTCTGAAATTAAGGAGCCTATTGGGATGTATGGTGGCAGACTTGAAGCTAATTTCCATGTAGTGGTAGGTCAAGTAGCCTCCATTCGCAACATAGGACGTTGTGTAAAGAGCGCAGACCTTGAGCTTTCAGATATTACGCTGGAGCCACTTGCCAGTGCAGATGCAGTTCTTAGCCAGGAAGAAAAAGAAGCTGGAGTTGCATTGATCGATATAGGTGGTGGAACCACAGATCTTGCGATTTTCAAGGATGGAATCATTCGCCATACAGCAGTGATACCACAAGGTGGTAATATCATTACTCAAGATATTAAAGAAGGCTGCTCGATTATAGAAAAGCAGGCAGAGTTGCTTAAGACCAAATTTGGTAGTGCATGGCCTGGCGAGAATAAAGAGAATGAGATCGTATCTATTCCAGGATTACGCGGTCGCGAGCCTAAAGAAATTACGCTCAAGAATCTGAGCAAGATTATTCACGCTCGTGTCATTGAGATTTTGGAGACAGTATTTGTAGAGATCAAAAACTACGGTCACGACGAGCCTAAAAAGCAGCTGATCGCTGGTGTAGTATTAACCGGTGGTGGTAGCCAACTCAAACACATTAAGCAACTAGCAGAATATGTTACGGGAATGCCTAGTAGAATAGGTTACCCTAACGAACATCTAGCTGGTGATAGCGATATAGAAAGTACGAGTCCGCTATTTGCTACCGCAGTTGGTTTAGTGCTGAAAGGGTTAGAATCAAACGAGTTCCAAACCTCAAAAAGTGAGCATAAGGAAGCGGCAGTTACCAATGCCAATAATGGAAACAATCCAATCATTGAAGATCAAAATAAAACAACCTTAACTGAAGAACAACCTACGGTGACACAGCCTAGAAAGAGTAAAGGCATCTTTGAGAATTGGGCTAATAAGTTTAAGGATTTTCTGGATAAAGCAGAATAAGGCTGGAAATACAAAGAGTAAAGAAACAAGAATATAGATAGTGAAAACCTGTTTTGAGCGAGAGCCGAGAAAAGGTTTTTAGAATAAAGCAAGAAGTAAAAAAAGTAGCAAGATATGAGCAACGACGATTTTAATAGCATCGCATTTGATCTACCCAAGAACCAATCCAACGTGATCAAGGTGATAGGTGTAGGTGGTGGTGGTAGCAATGCCATCAAACACATGTTCCAGCAGGGCATCATAGGTGTGGATTTTGTGATCTGTAATACAGATTCCCAAGCCTTGGAAAACAGTCCAGTTCCCAACAAAATTCAGTTGGGTGTAACCTTGACTGAAGGTTTAGGTGCTGGCGCAAATCCAGAAGTAGGTGAGCGTGCCGCACAAGAAAGTATAGAAGATGTGCGCGCCATGATGGACTCACGTACAAAAATGGTCTTTATCACAGCTGGAATGGGCGGCGGTACCGGTACTGGTGCAGCTCCAATCATTGCTCAAGTGGCACGTGAAATGGATATTTTAACCGTTGGTATCGTTACGACACCGTTCCATTTTGAAGGCAAGGTTCGTAATGAACAAGCCCAAAAGGGTATTGAGAAATTCCGCAAGAATGTGGATTCTCTGGTGATTATCAATAATAACAAACTGCGTGACGTCTATGGAAATCTAGGTTTCAAAGCTGGATTCTCTAAGGCAGACGAGGTGCTTGCTACAGCCTCACGTGGTATTGCAGAGGTAATTACAAACCACTACACACAAAACATTGACCTGCGCGATGCAAAAACCGTATTATCCAATTCTGGTACTGCGATTATGGGTAGCGCTCAAGCCACTGGATCCAACCGTGCTCAGGAAGGAATTCTCAAGGCATTGGATTCTCCATTGCTTAACGATAACAAGATTACAGGTGCTAAAAACGTGTTGCTACTCATCGTTTCTGGGACTGAAGAGATCACCATTGACGAGATAGGTGAGATCAACGAGCACATCCAGAATGAGGCTGGCGGTGGCGCTAACATCATCATGGGTGTAGGCGAGGACGAGTCCTTGGGCGACGCCATTGCGGTTACCGTGATCGCAACGGGTTTTAATGCAGAGCAACAAAACGAGATCTCAAATACTGAGGGCACGCGCATCATCCATACTTTGGAAGAGGAACAGCGAGCCATTCAGGTTTTGGAAGAGACAAACGAGCGAGTTGTTGCAGGAACGCTTATTATGGATGAAGAAGTTGAGGAAAAGAAAGAGGATGATAAAGAGTCCGCTTTCGCGAAAGCGGAATCCCAACCAGCTCCATCAATTTCTAAAGATTCCAACGAGCCAGTAATCATCATGCATGAACTGGGCGATGAAGAGCCAGAGGAAACTATCGTGCCTAAAAATGAAAATCCGTTAATACCAACAACGGAATTCATTAAGAATTTGAATGTTGTTTATGAAGAAGTTTTGGATCAGGAGCCACAGCTAGTGATTAAAGAAGAGGTTGTTGAGGAACAACCAGTGGTATATAAGCTGGAAGAAATTGAAGATGAAGAAGATCAGTTTTTGCTGGATTTTGACTTGCCATTAAGTGAAAAGGAAGAACCTAATGAAGAGCAGATCACATATAACCTAGAGGAAATTGAGGTTAATGATCCTGTTGAAATTATTCCAATTACAGAAGTTTCTGATGAAGGTATAAGAAAGTATTCTCTCGATGATTACATGGAGGTTGAGAAAAACTTAAATAATGCAACCAAATCAAAGGAGCAACCAAAGGCAGAAACCAAAACAGAACGTATAAACATCAGAACAGTTGAGGTTCCTGTTGACCAAGCACCAGTAACCATTAAAAAGGAATTGTTGGAAGATCTAGATCCAACAGATCTACCCATCAATGAGGTATTGAAACTGCGCGCAGAAGAGCGTAAACGTAAGATGCACGCTTATAATTTCAAGTTCAAAAGCAGTCACAGACTGGAAGAAATAGAAAAAAAACCAGCCTATCTAAGACATGGTATCGAGCTGGATGAAACTCCTACTAAAAGTGATCGTTCTAGAACGACTTTGAATACTGATGAGAATAATGATATCCAACTTAGAGGAAACAATAATTCTTTTCTACACGACAACGTAGATTAATCCCTAAACCAATCTACCCTAAAGCCCGAATCCCAAGTTGGATTCGGGTTTTTTATTGGTGTCATTTTTAATAGGTGGTGATCAAAGAATTCTTCAATTTGTAATCCCTATTTTTGTAGTTCAATTTTGAATTATGAGTTTAGAGAAAGAGATTATGACCTCTATGAAGGAGGCAATGAAAGCAAAAGATCAAACCGCACTTGCGGCGCTGAGAGCCGTGAAGAGCGAGATTTTATTAGCAAAAACATCAGGCGATTCAGATGGTTTGAGCGAGGATGAAGAAATTAAACTAGTTCAAAAGCTCGTGAAGCAAAGAAAGGATAGCGCCCGTATTTACTCAGAGCAAAATAGAGAAGACCTCGCAGAACCAGAACTAGCTCAAGCCGCAGTTCTAGAAAAATTCTTACCAGAGCAATTGAGTGAAGAAGCCATTGAAGCCGTAGTTTCAGAAATTATTGTGCGTACCAATGCCAGCGGAATGAAGGACATGGGAAAAGTCATGGGAATGGCAAATACCCAACTTGCAGGAAAGGCAGATGGAAGAACAATAAGCAGTATTGTAAAGGCAAAATTAGCACAGTAGGATACACAGGACGATGAACAGAATATCTTTGATTTTATTAATATTATTTTCGTCATGGGCCTTCGCACAAGAAAAGATTCTGGTCGATCTTGAGGAAGCGGATCAGTTATCTCTTGAGGTGACCGAATTAATGTTTGAGGAAGAGTTTGACGAGGCATTTAATCTACTTGCTCTTTACTTTCCATTCAATAAGGGTGATCTTCAAAATTTAGCCGGAAAATTTAAATTGGAAATCGACCAGTTACAGAAGAGCTATGGCACGATGCTATCTGTGGAAAAAGGAGCTGTGTACGATGTGTCAAATATTAGAAGAAGAATCATTTATTATCTGAGATATGATTACTTTGCACTCCGTTTAAATTTTGAGTTTCATAATTCTAAAAAAGGGTGGGTTCTTATTGGATTTAAGTACTCTGATCAATTAGAAGATGATTTTATCAAGGTAGACAATTAATATTAGGCCGCGTGGCGCAACTGAATAGCGCACTGGATTTCGGCTCCAGCGGTTACAGGTTTGAATCCTGTCGCGGTCACGAATAAATGGAAAATCCCAGCGTCAAATCAAGCTCGCTTGAATTTGAAAGCTGGGATTTTCCATTTTCAACGCGGAGCGTTGTCAGGATCACCGCTAGGTAATCCAAATCTATGAGCTTGCTCAAGCATTTTGTGGACGTTTCCATTTTCAACGCGTAGCGTTTTCAGGATCACCGTTCGGTAATCCAGATCTTTGTAGCTCAAATCTAAGAGCTCGCTCAAGCATTTTCTGGACGTTTCCATTTTCAACGCGGAGCGTTGTCAGGGTCACCGCTAGGTAATCAAGGTTATGCTAATAACAAATTTAAAATCTCGCTTGAACTTGAAAGCTGGGATTTTCCATTTTCAACGCGGAGCGTTGTCAGGATCACCGCTAGGTAATCCAGATCTTTTGTGCCTCAAATCTAAGAGCTCGCTCAAGCATTTTCTGGACGTTTCCATTTTCAACGCGGAGCGTTGTCTAGATCACCGCTACGTAATCCAGATTGTGGGTATGTCAAAACTATGAAGTTCGCTCAAGCAATTTGCTGGCAGTTATGTTTCCAGAGCTGTTGATTGCAAATTATATTATGTCTCCTTGTAGGTATTTTCCTTTAGTTTTCTTAAATAGATATTCACTTTGAACAGCAATTACTAGCTTGTTTGAAAAGAAGATTAGGTATGAGAAAGATTACTATATGGTTTGGGGTTGGTGTGTTTTTTGCTTTCGCGAAAGCGTATTCCCAATCATCATCTGACAATAACAATCACGAGATAACAGTAAGCGGTTATGTCGATGGATACTTATCAGGATACTCCACAGAATTAGATAATGATCAGTTCCAGCGGTACACCACGGTAGGAGCAAGGGATGATACTTTTGGACTGAACATTGCCCAGCTAGGTATGGCATACAGGCATGATAAGGTTCGAGCAAATGTGACTTTTCAATATGGTGATATACCGCAAGCGATATGGAGTGATACCTTCAACGAAATCCAAGAGGCTAACGTTGGCGTGAAGATTATCGATGGCTTATGGCTTGATGCTGGTTTTTTCAAAACGCATGTAGGGACTGAGAGTTTCTTACCAAAAGAGAATTTGCTGAGCAGTACGAGTGTAATCACTTTTAACGAGCCGTTTTTCCAATCTGGAGCGAGTTTGAGTTATGAGGCTATTAGCGATTGGAATTTTGAATTATGGGTGATCAATAGTTACAACGGTTTTGTGGATAATAATGATGCAAAAAGTGTTGGAGCTCTCATAAGCTATCAAATAAATGACCGAACTAGTATCACGTACACCAACAATTATGGACGCGAGAGTGCTGATGATATGAGTCCAAAACAAAGACGTTTTTATCAGAACCTTTACATGTCGACGAACTGGAATGATAAGATTTTCTTGATTTTAGGAGCAGATCTTGGGTTGCAATCCAATAGTGATTTAGACGATTCCAACGATACTGCTACATTGTATACGGCACTGGCAACGTTGCGATACCAATTTAGCGATGCATTTAGCATCACAGGCCGCGGTGAGATGTATAGAGATTCCAGCGGATTCATAAGCGGCACTTTCACGAATAATCAAGGAATTACTGAAGGTCTGGATCTAACGGGTCTAACCGTAGGCGCAGAATACAAGCCAACAGAAAATGCTTACATCCGTGGAGAAGCGAGGTATCTGACAGCACAAAATGGTTTGGATATCTTCAGAGAAGATGATGGATTGTCTAATGAGCGCTATGAAGTCCTTCTAACTATGGGCGTATTTCTGGATAGAACATTCAGATTCTAAACGGTTCTCTATGGATTTGATGATATAGCTTACGTTATACCAACTAAAGCAGTACCTTTTTTAGAAACGTCGTTAGTCGTAGATCCTAAGATTATAAGGTTTGAACAGATGGCTAGAATGCCTCTGCAATACCTAAGTAGATTTCGTTCGTACCACGACCGAAGCCCCAATCTAGTCTAATGTTTAAGTTTTCTGACTCGTCCAGCTTGTAACGAACTCCAAAACCATAATTAGGTTTTAGATCCTTGAATTGGAATTCATCGATATTTCTATAGACATTTCCAGTTCCGATAAATGCCACGGCACCGATTCTTGAGTCCTTAAATGTCTTGCGGTATTCGGCCTGAGCGGCAACAAGATCGCGATCTATAAAACGACCTTCACGGTAGCCACGCATGATCTCACTACTTCCCAAGAATGAATATTCAGAAAATGGCTGATTATCTCTAACCGTGCGGCCTACAAATTGGAACCCTAAAACATCATTATTTTTTTGGATACTTTTAAAAAGTGACGCAGATCGACTCTAGTTAGGTGAAATTTATTGGTACCACCTAAAAACTCACCATATTCTCCATGAGTAAGTTCAAGATACCAACCGCTGGATGCATTTAATATAACATCACGACTGTCGTATAGAGCTGCAGCTTCCACACCTACTGATGTAGAACCATCAAAACCGTCCAATTGTTCATTGGCTATCAGTCCATCTTCTTCAAAATCTGTATTGTAGATGTGATTGTATCGTATTCCTGCACCTACAAACAAATGCTTCACAAATGCCTGCTTCAAGAAGATAGGTTCGATAAGTAGTTGATTATAGTCATAAACCTCCTCAGCTGATTCTGGTGTATTATTACCTATTCCATAATACAATCGTGGATAATTTTGAAAAAGGAAATTACCTTCAATGACCCATTTTTCCTGATTGGTAAAGATCTCAAAACCAGAAAATAGAAAAAACTGACTGTTCAATGTGTACTGAAATGTAATAGGCATATTAGAAACCCTAGTTTCTTCACCACTTCCTGCAAATTTGAAAAGGTATTTTGCTCCAACACCGAATGCAAAATTGGTTTCAGGAGAATAGCTCATGACTGGCGCTGCGATGAACTTTGATGGATACAAGGTTGAATCTTGTTCTACCGCTTTTCTATTAGGGTAAAAAGTAAATAACTCTTGAAGTTCCTCAAACTGAGCATTCGCATTTGGAATATGAATAAGCCCAACAATAAAGAGAACTAGTAATACGTAGGACTTTGGATTTTTGAGCATAGATAATGTAAAATAGGAAGCGCAAATTAGATAAGGAAAATTAAAATAAGGCCTTGATGCGATTCTTTTGTGATAAAAATAAAAACATCTCAATGATTGAAGATGTCATGACAATCACAATATCTACGAGAATAAATTGGTAATAGCTTTCAAAAATTGAAGTTAACTATCTCAAGTAACGTTTAACTTAGAGGTTTACTTAATTAAGAATTGACCTTAGAAATGATACCAGAACTTCAAGCCAACTATAAAACTTTTTTCGAACCAGAACTACTCGCTGAAATCAATGATGTAGCCACTTTCAAAGAAGTCGATGCAGGTATAGATCTTATAAGGCCTGGACAATTTATCAAATCGATGCCTTTGCTATTATCCGGAAGTATTAAGATTATGAGAGCTGATGAAGATGGAAATGAATTGCTGCTCTATCATCTGGAGAAAGGGGATACTTGTGCAATGACACTTACCTGCTGCATGGGAAATACAAAAAGCGAAATACACGCAGTCACTGAAACGGCAGCAAAACTTATCATGATTCCTATAGGGAAAATGGAGGAATGGTCTAGTAAATACAAGAGTTGGCGCAATTTCGTATTTAATAGCTACCATACAAGAATGATGGAGATGCTAGAAAGTATCGATAACATTGCCTTTAATCGTATGGACGAGAGATTGGAAAATTATCTTAATGACAAAATCGAGATCTTAAATAGCAAACACATTTACATAACACACAAAGAGATCTCCCAAGACCTACACACCAGTCGTGTAGTCATTTCCAGATTGCTCAAAAGAATGGAAAACGATCACAAGATCAAATTGCATCGTAGCTTTATTGAAGTCCTGTAACAAGGGTTACAAACTATACGCTAGAAGCCGTCTACTTTCGCACTAGATTAAGTAGATCATGGAATTTATTGAGGTACTAGGTTATTTAGGCGCATTACTTATAGGAGTCGTATTAGGACTTATAGGCGGCGGCGGATCCATTCTGACGGTTCCCATACTAGTTTATGCGCTAGCGCTTAATCCAGTGATAGCAACTGCTTATTCCTTATTTGTGGTAGGAGCCACCTCGTTAGTAGGTGCGGCAAAAAATATGTCTAAAGGAATGGTGGATTTCAAAACGGCTATCATTTTTGCTATTCCAGCATTTATAGCGGTTTATTTGACCAGAGCCTTTTTGATACCAGCGATACCCGTCGATCTTTTCAAAGTTGGCGACGTTATGGTAACAAAGAATCTAGCCATCATGTTGTTTTTTGCAATCATCATGCTCCTTGCTTCAGTTTCAATGATAAGAAATAAAGGAGCTGCGATTGATGAAGATGTGCCCATTCAATACAACTACCCGCTGATAATTATTGAAGGACTGGTAGTAGGAACAATTACTGGAATTGTTGGTGCTGGCGGTGGTTTTTTGATTATTCCAGCACTGGTTTTACTAGCGAAATTGCCTATGAAAAAAGCAGTAGCAACATCTTTATTCATTATCGCCATTAAATCATTGATAGGCTTCTTGGGAGATGTTCAGAATCTTGAAATTGACTGGGCTTTCCTTTTAAAATTCACCGCATTATCAATTTTGGGGATATTCATTGGAATCTGGCTCAACAAATTTATTGATGGCAAAAAACTGAAAAAAGCTTTCGGTTATTTTGTGTTGATCATGGGGATCTACATCATTTATAAAGAGCTAACCATGTAGAAGCTTACTGATACGTGGTGATGGATGTAACAATTTCGCTTTCGCGAAAGCGAAACTAAACCTCCAACTATAATTACAACCAACTACCACGACTTGTATCGAGCAAGTGGATTAACTTTAACACCAAAGCAACCTTGATGAAAAGATTCTTATTTATTCTAACCGTATTTATCAGTTTTTACCAGTTGAGCGCCCAAACATCGAGTCCAGTAATCACGTTGAGTATTGATGAATTCAAAGAAGCCATTGCAATAGAAAATGTTCAATTGGTGGACGTGAGAACTCCTGAAGAATTCAAAGAAGGAGCTATAGATGGTGCAATAAATATTGATTATTTCCAACAAGAAACTTTTGAAAAAGAGTTTGAGAAACTAGACAAAACAAAACCTATTTACATCTATTGCAAATCAGGAAACCGCAGCCAGAAATCTTCGGTGATTCTTGATACCTTGGGTTTTAATGAGATTTATGAATTACAAGGTGGTTATACAGCTTGGGCTGATCATGACTAGAAATAGCCAAAGATCAATTTATTTCTGAAAGATCAAACGGTCAATAGCGTCTGTAAATGCTCAAGAAATTATCACCTTATTTATAGTAGAACAAAATCACGCAAAAAGTAGATATGTAGATATCAAAAATCAGCTTATGTATCATAGGTTACAGCTAGATGTTGCAACCTTTTTTATTTTTGAGTAGAAAATTAGAATTATGAATATCAAACAATTTGAATATAAGCCGTTGTCTCAATATTCCTATGCGATCATAAGCGACGGAAAAATGGCGGTGATCGATCCAGAGAGAAATCCAGAGATATATTACGCTTTCGCGAAAGCGAACAACGCCACAATCATTGCAGTCATTGAAACGCATCCGCATGCAGACTTTGTGAGTTCACATCTTGAAATTCACAAAGAAACTGGAGCAACAATATATAATAGCGCAAAAACAGGAGCAGATTATCCGCACAAGGCATTTGATGACGGCGATCAAATCGAGTTGGGTAAAGCTGTTTTAAAGTCGATCAACACACCAGGCCATTCACCAGATAGTATTACGATTGTAGCTAAGGAAGGTGATGATACTGCACTTTTTACGGGAGATACGTTGTTTATAGGTGATGTAGGACGTCCAGATTTACGAGAAAAAGCTGGAAATATGAAGGCCAAAAGAGAGGAGCTTGCAGAGATGATGTACGACACCATGCAAAACAAATACAGTGATCTACCTGACGATGCATTAGTTTATCCAGCACATGGCGCAGGATCTCTGTGCGGTAAAGGGATGAGCGATGCGGCTAGTAGTACGTTAGGCGATGAAAGAGAGAACAATTGGGCGTTTAAAAAACAATCAAAAGAAGAATTCATGGACACGTTGCTGGATGGGCAGCCGTTTATTCCAGCGTACTTTGGTTATGATGTCGATATCAATAAAACAGGTGCTGTAGATGTACAGCCTGCAGTGGAAAAAGTAAACTTTGAAGATGGATCTACAGCTACCGGCTTGATTGTGGATATGCGCGATGAGCAGAGCTTTAAAAAAGGTCACCTGAAGGGAAGTTTCAATATCCAGGCAGTTTCTGATAATGCAAAATTTGAAACTTGGTTAGGGTCGATTGTAGAACCGAAGGAGAAATTCACCTTAGTAATAGACTTCAAAGAGAACAAAGAGAAATTATTGCAGCGCATTGCCAAAATTGGTTACGAGCAACAAGTAGAAAAAGTAATCACCATTTCTGGAGATAATTTACAATCAACTCCAGCACTTGATTTGGAAGACTTTTCACAGAATCCAGATAATTATACGATTGTAGATATACGTAACACTAGTGAGGTCGAGCAGGGGAAGTTTTTTGATAGCGCGTTAGCACACCCATTACATGAATTACGAGATGCTGCAAATCAAATCCCAACAGATAAACCCATAGTAGTTCATTGTGCAGGTGGTTACCGTAGTGCTGCTGGAAGTAGTATCTTAGAGAAGAAAATTAATGGCGTTCAAGTTTATGACTTGAGCGATGATGTGGAAAAGTTTAAATAAAGGAGTAGGGTTGCAAAATAAAGAAAGGCATTATATCAACAGAAGCGCCTGGTTGCGCGCTGGCGTGTTGGGAGCAAATGATGGTATTCTATCAACGGCGAGTATTATCATAGGTGTTGCCGCTGCGAGTGGCTCGAAAGATGCCATTATCGTTGCTGGTGTAGCAGGACTTGTTGCAGGGGCACTTTCAATGGCAGCTGGAGAATACGTTTCCGTTAGTTCTCAAACTGATATCCAAAAATCTGATCTCGCTCGAGAATTAAAAGAACTTCAGGACACACCAGAACAGGAACTCATAGAACTTGCCAAAATCTATGAAACTAGAGGTCTTAATAAAGAAACGGCATTAGAAGTAGCCAAGCAACTTACCTCGCACAATGCACTGGAGGCTCACGCTCGGGATGAGCTAGGAATTATGGAAATGACCGAGGCAAAGCCGCTGCAAGCAGCTTTTTCATCTGGCGTTGCTTTTACCGTTGGTGGGTTTTTGCCAGTAGTTGTGGCATATCTCGCACCTCTGGATACCATGGAGTATATTCAATATGGTTTTGCGATTTTGTTTTTGGCTCTTTTGGGAGCTATATCGGCTAGAGCTGGTGGCTCAAGTATACTTAGACCTATATTGCGCATTACCTTTTGGGGAACCCTAGCCATGGGAATTACGGCGATCATTGGTTATCTGTTTAATGTGAATGTTATGTAGCGCATTTTGAAAATGTGTTTCTCTTGTCAATGATAAATAAGTAAGACCCAATTAAGATTTTACCATTTTACAACCATCCAAGAACCATTCAATTTGACCGCCAAAAAAACATCTCGATCCAAAAGAATATTTCAGGTCATACTGCTTACTGGTACGGCGATATCACTATACTTTGTACCGTGGCCTATCGTGTTTGCCTGGATAAAGCCGTTGCCTGCTACCGTTCAAGAACAAATGGATTTAGCTGCAGATTATGGATTTGATGGGATTATCGTTTACGTAGATCAGAAAGGAAAACCATCAAGGCATTACACATCAGGATATAAAAACACAGAAAATAAAATTCCTGCAGACCCTCAATCGTTTTTTAAAATTGCTAGTGTATCAAAATTGTACCATGCTGTTTCTGTAGCAAGGCTTGCCCACCAAGGCAAACTATCGCTAGATAAAAGTCTCGCTTTTTATCTGCCACAATTAAAGGGCAGAATTGAAAATGCAGACGACATCACCATCAGGATGATGGTGCAACACCGTAGTGGTATTCCCAATTACACAGACGTTGAAAATTATTGGGCACAACCTAAAGAAAACGAAGAAGGAAATCTCGCCCTAATTCTAGACAAGCCCGCAGATTTTGATCCTGATAAGGATTACGCCTATAGCAATACTAATTACCTACTGCTTCATATGATTATAAGAAAAGTCGTAGGCTATGAAGTATTCCAGTATATGAAAGAAGAAATCTTAGATCCATTGAATCTGAATGATACTTATGGTTCCGTTCAAGATGTGGACATGGATCGAGTGATGAGCGGTTATTACGTTGGTTATGAAGGTGATCTCAAGAATGATGATGTGGGCATGCTCGCGACAGCGCAAGATCTCGGGAAATTTATCAGAGCTTTAAACGAGGGAACGGTTTTTACCGATAAAGAAGAGCAGGAAATTTATTCTTCCATCTATGTTTATGACCACACAGGTCTTGTTCCTGGCTACCAAACCATTGCAAAATATCATAAGGACATCGACGCTGTCGTGATTCAGTTTACCAATACCGTAGACTTTGAAGGTTATAACTGGAGCATGTCTGAGGTGATGTATAGCCGTATTGTGGATATTATTAAAAAATAAATATTTATTATTCAAGTCTGATTGGTTGGTGAATAAGTTCGCTTTCGCGAAAGCGAACTCATCAACCATCAAATAATTGAGGGAAGTAACATAGGTTACACTCATAAAGCTTCAAGTACACTAATTTTGTCCAAAATCTAAAAATATGAACTGGATATATGATCCATGGCCGTGGTACGTTGCTGGGCCGCTCATTGCGTTAACGATGTTTTTACTTCTATTTGTTGGCAAGCAATTTGGTATGTCGTCGGCACTACGAACCACTTGTTCTGCTCTGGGAGCTGGTAAGGCGGCAGATTTTTTCAAGTTTGACTGGCGCGCACAGCGTTGGAATCTTATGGTGGTTTTGGGAGCTATTATTGGTGGTTTTATTTCTTCTAATTTCATGAGCGACAATACGGTTGAGATCAACCCTGAAATAGCACAGCAACTTTCTCAAGACTATGGGATTGAAAGTGCTGGTGAGGCGTATTTGCCCACAGAAATATTTGGTTTGGAAAATTTCATGAACCCTGGCAATCTGGCCATCTTGTTGATTGGTGGGATTCTAGTAGGATTCGGTGCTCGATATGCCGGTGGATGTACTTCTGGGCATGCTATCTCTGGATTGAGTAATCTGCAAGTACCATCATTGATCGCTGTGATAGGCTTTTTCATAGGTGGTCTGGTAATGATCCATATTATTTATCCTTTAATTTTTTAAGACATGAGATACATCACATATTTAGCTATCGGGATTTTCTTTGGAATCGTCATGTTCAAGTCAGAGGCTGCATCATGGTTCCGCATTTATGAAATGTTCAAGTTTGGGAGTTTCCACATGTACGGTATCATAGGATCTGCTCTGGTTATAGGAGCAGTAGGTATCCAGATCATCAAACGGAAAAACATTAAAACCATTGATGGTACTGACATGAGCTTGAAACCCAAGAATATGGGTATCGCCAGATACTTAATTGGCGGGATAATTTTTGGCTTGGGTTGGGCGCTTGCCGGTGCATGTCCAGGACCTATGTACGTTTTATTGGGCGCAGGTTTTCCTGCGATACTACTTGTAATCTTTGGAGCCTTGCTGGGAACCTTCCTCTACGGATTATTAAAAAGTAAGTTGCCTCATTAAAAGATCTAGATGTTTATTGGAAGTTAGCTTTCGCGAAAGCGTAAAAACCACCAATCCAGTTTGCAACCAGTATTGGTGGTCCATAAATCTGTTGACAGGCAATTAATCAACCAATTTTCATAAATTTTGGTATGTTATATGTTAATCACTTGAGTCAAAACCAATGGATTTAAGACTTTCGTTGTTTAAACCTATTTATGAAGTCAATTTTAGATTACCTACCCTTAAGATCATCCCTATTTTTTTCTGCTTTTTTTCTTTTGTTTTTTACGAATGTTACCGCGCAGGATGCAACAAATAGTAAAGAAGTTTCTAAAAGCATTTATCTCACCGCTAATCTAGGTGATGATAAAAACAGTAAGTCTGCAGAGATTCTACAAGCCATTGTCAATGCATCAAAGAATGACAGTAATGCTGCATTTGTGGCTTTAGGTAATACCACCAGAAAGAACGGCTACCCAAAAGATAAAAATCAAAGAAAGCAGGAAGAAGATTTTCTAACTCAAAACGTATTGAATCCTCTGGAAGGTTTCAACGGTGAGGTGATATACATTCCTGGAAAGAACGAGTGGAACAAAGGCGGACACAACAATATCGATGATCTAGAATCTTTTCTACAAGACAATAGTAAGGGAAAATTCTGGCCTAACGATGGATGTCCCATCGAGCGTGAAACCTTGAGTGATGAGGTAGAACTTGTCATGATTGATAGCCAGTGGTATCTAGAAGATTGGGATCAATATCCTTACATCAATAATGATTGTGAGATCAAAACAAGAGAGCAGTTTTTCACTCAGTTTAAAGATGAAATGAAGGATGAACAGAATAAGACCGTCATAGTTGCAATTCACCATCCATTGTTAAGTGCAAATCGTCGTGGCTTTTTTGAGCGCATGGGTGGTTTTTCAAACCAATCTTACTTCAGCAACAAAATGCAATATCTAGTAGGAAGATTGGAAACTATTGCTAGCCAATTTCAAGACGTTGTCTTTGTATCAGGAAACCACGAGAACCTACAGTTTTTGATGGATGATGGCATACCACAAGTCGTGAGTGGTGCCACTGCGAGTACTGAAATGACTCGTAACAATTCAGATAAAGAGATATTCTCTACCAGTGATCGTGGATTTTCTAAGCTAACTGTTTATAAAGATGGAAGCTCACAGGTAGAATTATTTACCGTTGATGGATCTAACGTTCAATTGGTACACACCTCGCAAATCAAACTTAAGAAAGGTAGTCTGGAAGATTTTGAATACCATACCAATGATGAATATGGCGATATGTATGACGCATCCATTTATTCCAAAGAAGAAACAGATAAGTCAGGTCTATACAAGTGGTTCTGGGGCGATCACTATCGTGAGGTTTATTCTAAGGACATCACCGCACCAGTTTTATTCTTGGAAGATTTACCGAACAACGTTCGAGCCATCACAGAAGGTGGTGGAAACCAATCGAGAAGCCTTCGTCTAATAGACGATAATGAAAATGAATTTACTGTAAGGGAATTACGTAAAAGTGCCTTGCGATTCATACAATCCTCCATTGACGATCATTATGTAATGGATTATATGAAAAATACCGTAGCTGAAGACATCGTACAGGATTACTATACTTCGGCCCATCCATATGCGCAGTTTGCGGTGAATGAACTCATGGATGCTGCAGATATCTATCATGCAAATCCGCGAGTGGTGTATTTACCTAAGCAAAACCGATTGGGAAGATTCAACGAAAGTTATGGCGATAAGCTGTACATGTTTGAAGAGCATGTGGGCGATGAAAACATTGGTCTAGGGATTTTCGGAAATCCAGATGACATTATCAGTACCGCAGATTTACTCATTGAAATACGTGAAGACAAGGATACTCAAGTAGATGAGTCGGCATACATAAAAGCGAGACTTTTTGATATGTTGATAGGCGATTGGGATCGTCATGAAGATCAATGGAGATGGGCAATGACAGAAAAGGAAGATGGAACTCAGGTATACGTTCCTATTCCACGTGACCGTGATCAAGCATTCCCCAAATACGATGGTATTTTTCCAGCGATATTAAAATTTGGTGCGCCACTAGCGCGTAACATGCAGACTTATGCACCAGAAATCCAAAACATAAAGACCTTCAATAATGCAGGTTTTTATCTGGATAAAACTTTTATCAACGAGGCAAGCTGGAATGACTGGAAATCACAAGCAGAATTCCTTCAAAATAATCTCACAGATGAGGTTATAGACAACGCATTTGCAAGCTTATTGCCAGATGCTATCGATGAGAACACAGATCAAATTAAGGAGACTCTAAAACTACGTAGAGCTAACTTGTTACAAATAGCTGAAGATTATTACAACTACTTCAAAACCTATGAAACCATAGTGGCTACCACTAAGGACAACGTTATTGATGTAGAACGCAAACCTAACGGAATCACAGACATCAAAATTACCCAAAAGGATAAGGTGATTTTTGAAAATAGCTACAATAAGGATCTCACTAAAGAAATATGGTTGTATGCATTAGATGGAGATGATACCATCAATGTAACCGGTGATGGAAATAATTATATCGACCTAAAGATTTTTGGTGGAGAAGAAAATGACATCTACAACATTGATAATAGACGCAAGGTCAAAGTGTTTGATTATGCTTCTAAAAACAACACGTTCAATACGCCGGTAAATAAAATGTTGACAGACTCTTATGATCTCAACAACTATGATCCTACAAAACGTATTTATTCTACTAATGTGATTCTGCCTAGTTTAGGTTTTGATCCAGATAGTGGTTTGAATTTCGGTTTGAATAATACGTATACGACTTATCGTTTACTGCGCAATCCTTTTACTGCACAGCACTCCATATCCGCACAGTATTTCTCGGCAACGCAAGGGTTTGAGTTCAATTATGCAGGTGAGTTTGCTCACGTTTTCTACAATTGGAATTTAGGACTGGATGCTCGTTATACTACAGGGAACTACGCCATGAACTTTTTTGGAATAGGAAACGGTACGTTCTATGATGATGACGCAGTTGATCTTGATTTCAATCGTACACAAATCAAACAATGGCATGTTGAACCGTCCTTGAAATACAAGAAATACGATGACTTTACAGCACACATTGCGGCAAGACTAGAGTCTAATGAGGTGTTTGACGATCAAGGTGGATTCATTGAAACAGCATTTAGTCCTAACAACGATGTTTTTGATAGACAGCTTTACGCTGGTGGTGAGGTTGGACTTAACTACAACAACAAACAAGGATTGATAAGCTATCCTCGTCGCGGTATGGAAATAGGTCTTGTGGCAGGTTATAAGCGCAATGTGGAAAGTGAATACAACAATGAATTTTCATATGTGGTACCTACAGTATCATTCATTTATCCTATCCATGAGAGTGGCGCCGCAGCTATTGCTACAAAAGCACAGGCAAACTTTATTTTGGGTAATACCTATGAGTTTTACCATGCAGCAACCGTTGGTGGAAACAACAGTTTGAGAGGTTATAGAAATGACAGGTTCCAGGGACAAACATCATTCTACCAAAGCACAGACCTTAGAGTCGGGATCACTCAATTCCGCACCTCATATGTGCCTATTCGCTTAGGTGTGACCGCTGGATTTGATTACGGTCGCGTTTGGGATGATCTAGACACCTCAGAAAAGTGGAAGAACAGTTACGGTGGATCTGTTTTCATCAACGGATTCCAGGCCATAACTGCAAACATAGGTTATTACGTGAGTGATGAAGACAGCCGTATCATATTCACGGCAGGCTTCAGATTCTAAAATTATAATTACAAATACAAAAGGCTGGAATTCAACTTCCAGCCTTTTTTATGTAGTCATGTTTGTGGTTTTTCCGCTTTCGCGAAAGCGAACTAATTTCAAACCTTAGAACAACTATCACTCATCCACGGCAACACCTTCTGTAGTGAAGGAGAATACCTTGTTGCCCAGTCCACCAATCATAACGGCCTGAAATACGGGACGCATGGTTTTCTTGCCGTACCATTCCAGCATGAAGTTGGCACCAGATCCACCCAAAGTATCGTTCTCTTCAATTATGAATTCAATAGTTTCTAAAGGCTGTAGATAAATCGTTTTGTCAATATAGTCGCGCACCTTTGTACCGCGTGTATCAAAATAATCCACCCTATTCAAAAATAGGGAATCACGCTCGCTGGTATTACGAATACTAAAGGTTGCCGTGAGATAGGTACGATCATAGCGGCTTTTTTGATAGATGTCAGAATAGATGGGAACGTATACCTTTTGACGAGCCATAGTGCTATCAAGCGGCCTGATTTGAGCTTCAGAAAGTGATTGTTGCTCTACGGTACGTTCTGCAGATATGTTGGGATCCATATGCTCGCAGCTGGCAGCGAGAACTAATAGTGAGATAATGAATAAACGTTTCATAGGATTCAGTTTTATGGCGGATATTTTCAATGGTAATAATTCATCAATCCAAATATCACTGGTTATCGACCGGCTCTTCCTGCACTACGGGCACTTGAATATCTAAACTGTCAACCACAAGACTATCCACGACCATTACTGGCGCAAGCAATAAACTGTCTTTGATCCTCAAACCTTCTAGATAGGTACTGTCGGTTTTGTAATAATTGGTCGCTTCAGAAGCTACTTGATCTGTAAATGCTGGACATGGGAAATAAGGTCTCTCGTAAGCAAAATTTGTCAACATAGGACGTGACCAGCTGCTCAGGCTTTTAAACATTGACGCCACCATAGGCATGGCGGTATTAGCACCACTTCCCATATAGGTTTTTTCAAAATGAACGCGCTTGTCGCGGGCACCAACCCATGAACCTATGACCACTTCTGGTGAGGCCGCGATAAACCAGCCATCACCGTTGTTTTGGGTAGTACCAGTTTTTCCAATAATATTATAGGGAACATTATAACGACTAAAACTCGCTCCAGTACCTTCAGTCAGGACTTCACCCATCATTTGTTGCAATTTCTTGATACTCGCACTAGAAGCAACGCCGCCATCATACTTAGGTTTTGCCTCATAGAGTACGGTACCGTCTTGTTCAGTAATGCGCTGGATCATATACGGATTGACTTTATTGCCTCCATTAGAAATGCTCGCATAAGCCGTTACCATCTCCATCAGGCTAATGTTTGCGGTTCCCAGCACAATGGACGGCACTTCTGGAATGTCAGAGGTGATTCCCATTTTGCGTGCTTTATCAATCGTATTATCTACTCCAACCTGTAGCTGCAATGCTGCAGAAACCGTGTTCACACTATTAGCTAATGCTCCATGCAAACTATAACTACCGCCATAACCACCGCTGCTGTTTTTAGGCTGCCAGTCTTCGTATTTACTGTAGGTGCGCAGTGAGTTGTTATAGTAGTCACAAGGATCAATGCCCTGATCCAGCGCCGTCAGATAAGTGATAGGCTTGAAGGTAGAACCTACTTGGTTTTTTGCCTTGATATTATCAATCTGCGAGAAACCATAATCAATGCCGCCTAGATAACCTAGAATCGCACCACTACGAGAATTCATCGCCAGAATACCGGTATGCAACCTGATGATGGAACCTATAATGCTATCCTCAACACTTTGCTGGCGTGGCTCAAAGCCTTTGCCTATTTCCCAATATTTTCTGCTTTTGGTGGACTTCCAATATTCAAGAATTTCTTCGTCGCTCATCCCATTTTCCTTCATCTGGATGATTTTGGGCTGGAGAGCCATGATGCTGGCGATGAACGCTTCTTTGCCGCCTTCAGTTGTTTTGCTGGTCCAGTTTTGATCCATCAACTTTTGCAGGCGCTGCATGTTGCGCTCCATCGTCTGTTCTGCATATTTCTGGATGTTGGGTTGTAGCGTGGTATAAACCTGGAGACCGTCGACTTCTAAATCATAGATGGCACCATCTGGATCTGGATTTTCTGCTGCCCAGGCGTTAAATTCCGCTCGCACGTATTCTTTGTAGTAACCAGAGAGCGATGAATTCTTCTCGGCAGGACTATACTTGAGTGTGATTTCTGTTTTGGCAGCGTCTGCCTCTTCTTGTTTAATGGCATTATTCTTTACCATTTGCTGCAGCACGACATTACGGCGATTGGTAGAATTCTGCGGATTCTTCCTCGGGTTGTAGTACGATGGTGCTTTCAAAACACCTACCAGTGTCGCACATTCTGAAAGATTGAGCTGCGCTGGTGTCTTACTAAAAAACCTTTGTGCTGCTTTCTCGATTCCATATAAATTCTCACCAAAAGAAACCGTGTTGAAGTAGAGAAGGAGCAACTCATCCTTTGAGTAGATGGATTCTAGACGTTTAGCAATAATCACCTCGCGCATTTTGTTGATGGGTGTACTAAGCAACCAGAGTTCCTTCCTGCCAAAAACATTTTTTGCAATCTGTTGCGTTACCGTACTACCACCGCCTTTTCCCTGTTGCATGAGAATCGATTTGACAAACACGCGGCCATAGCTCCTATAATCAATTCCAGAATGCTCGTAGAATCTAACATCTTCAGTAGCTACCAGCGCTTGCACTAGATATGGGTTGAGTTGTGTAGAATCAATATTGCTGCGATTTTGCAGGTAGAAATAGGCGATGGGTTTCTTATCGCTGCCGTAAACCGTTGAGGTTACCGGATTTTCCAGTTTGGCGAGTTCACTGCTATTGGGAACATGACCAAATGCGCCAGCCCAAGTCCCTAGAAATAGCAAAACCACAAAAGAAAAACCAGCAAGCACCAACCATCCAATCGATTTGAAGGGATGCTTCTTGATGTAACTAAATGCTTGATGAAGTCTTCCAGAATTGCTATTGCTTGTAATTTGATTCATTCGGGTTTTGTTCTGAGATTTTGGTTGATGTTCCCAAGATAAATTTAATACCACAAATAAAGTGTCAAATAGCGGATTTTAAGTGACCACAGATCATGTTTTATTGAATGGTTTTAGAAGAATTACGCTTTCGCGAAAGCGAACTAATCATCTACCACATCACCATCAAAAACGGACTGAATTGTTAGCATCCAATTAACGAATCTGCGAACGTCAGGAATGGGAATCGAATTATATTTGCAGCCATTATGGGAGAATTTGTTATACTCGATATCTGGGCTTTTGCCATTAGTGTTTTCACCGGACTTTTTGCGATCACAAACCCGATCGCCAACGTTCCCGTATTTCTGGGACTGACTGAAGGCGCTGGCCGTATTGAGAAACACAGGATCAATAAGAAAGCTACGTTTACGGCATTCATGATCATTCTAATATTCACCTTGTTGGGAAAATTTATTTTTGACTTTTTTGGGATTACAATACCGGCATTTAAGATCACTGGTGGATTGCTCATTTTTTATGCAGGTTTTAGAATGCTACAATCAAAGAAGTCCAACCTCAAAACATTGGAACAAGTAGATGTTGATGAGAATATCGCCATATCACCACTGGCGATTCCATTGATTGCTGGGCCAGGAACTATTGTGACGACCATGAACTTTGTTACTGATGCTTCTTATCTCTATATAGGAATCGTGGTAGCGATTGCAGCATTGATTTGCTGGATGAATTACCTAGCGTTCAACTACAGTACGTTTATCGTGGACAAAATAGGGAACAATGTCATTACCGTGATAGGTAAAATCATGGGTCTTATAATCGCAATCATAGGAACTACCATGGTTGTCGATGGATTGAAATTAGCTTTTTAAGGTGAGAACCTAAATTAGCTGATGGATTAGGAGAATTCCTATACCGTATTCTACATCATTTTCTATATATTTAAGATTGATAATCAGTTTGTAGTATTAACAAATGCTGATTGCAATTTTTCCTCATGGATAAAATACGATATGCCAATCTAGGTTATGCTGAAGTTTTCATTTTTGAAAATTATGTGATCAATCAAATCAGTGATGGTGTGACGGTAAGTTTCGAACATGTAGAGGTGATGCGCAAAGCGATTAAAAAAATCTACGGTGATCGTAAGATCGTTTACATATCCAATCGCGTGGGATCGTATTCCGTCGATCCTCTCATATATCCGGAAATATCAAAGATTGACAACCTGGTAGGCATTGCCATCATTACAGATAATATCCAGCACGAAAGAAACGCAGAGTTCGAAAAGAATTTTTACAAGAAACAATTTGGGGTTTTTCAAACCCTAAAGGAATGTCTTATTTGGACAGATCGTGTATTGGAATACCACGAGCAAAACGTGGAAACCCAATAACATTCAAGTACGTGAAATAAAAAATCCGCTATCGATCATCGATAGCGGACTTTTATATAGGTTCTATTTTCTAATCCTCTTTCTCAACAACTAGATAATCTAGTTTTAAAGCATTGAATTTTGTATTGAATTCTTTGATGTCATTATCTAGAACTTCATTGAACTTGACCAATTCCGTTTCAATTTGAGCGCTTAGTTCATTCTTCACCGCTATATCTTGAGCTGTAGGTGCAAAATCACCCATAGTAACGAGGGCATTTAAGTGAGCTAGTTTGTTTGTCAATTTTATAGGAAAGTTTAGTGGATCCTGACCGCTGCGATTTTGAGTTTGGTATAACGCTTTTTCGACTTCTTCAAACTTGGTTTTCATAGAATCTGCAAGAGTCAACATTTCTCTAATACCGTCGACTTCTCTATCACCATAAACAGTTTTGAAGGCAGAAAGCTTTTTGTCAAAGGCTCTTATGTTTTTAATCGATTTATGTGCTTTGTCAACGGTCTCGTTCACCTCACTCACAAATTCAAATTGCGCTTTCATATCTGCAACGCTGGCCTCACTGACGGGAGTTTTCATGATCTCTATAGGCTGGGTTTGTGTCTCACCATTAACTGATAACTCTACCGTATAATTACCTGGAACAGCTTTAGGGCCTGAAAGATCTGCCCACCATAGTATCATTCCATCCAATTCTTCTGCACCATCGTATTGAGTATCCCAATTGAAAGTGTTGGCTCCTGATTCAGGCTTTAGTTTATTTTTTTTGGAATAGGTAGCATATTCTTTAATGAGCTTCTTGTTAGAATCCATAAAACGCAGTGCGACGCTATCTTTTTCTTTCAACTCTGGAATGTAGTAATTGATTTGAACTCCTGATGGATGATTGGTTCCAGCAGTTAGTGAACCGCGACCACCACGACCATCCATTCTGTAGGAAGCTTTAGGCTTAAATAGCTTTACCGATTTTTCGGTGGCATCTTTCTTTCTTGATTTTGAGGTTGAAATAGGAGCCATTTCAAGTCCTTGACGCACCATACTCAAGTCATCGTGAATCCACAGACTACGACCTTGAGTTGCAATGATGAGGTTATCATCTTTTACGGCAAGATCTGTTACTGGAACTATAGGTAAATTCATTTGGAATGATTTCCAGTTTTCACCGTTGTCGCTACTTATGTACAAACCAGTTTCAGTACCAGCATAGAGTAAGTCCTTTTGTTCTTTGTCTTCTCTAACAACGCGAGTAAAATGCTCGTCTGGAATACCGCTTATAATCTTTGTCCACGATTTACCGTAGTCACTCGTTTTATAGAGATAAGGTTCAAAATCTCCCAATTTATATCTGGTGGCTGCGATGTAACAAACCGCAGGATCAAAACTGCTGGGCTCAATGCTGTTGATTTGCGACCATTCTGGAAGACCTTTAGGTGTAATATTGCTCCAGTTCTTACCGCCATCTTTGGAAATATGAACCAAGCCATCATCACTTCCAACCCAAAGTTCTCCTTGGTTCAAAGGTGATTCTGCTGCTGCGAAAATCGTGCAGTAATATTCCACGCTAGTATTATCCTGAGTGATGGGACCACCACTAGAAACCAATTTAGTTGGATCGTTTCTCGTTAGATCTGGTGAGATCGTCTCCCAACTCTGGCCTTCATTACTTGTGACATGAACATTGTTTGAAAATGCATACAACTTATTATCGCCATGTTTGGAAATGAAAATAGGGAAGTTCCATTGGAACCTGTATTTCATGTCTTCTGCACCGTGTCCCATAGGATTGTCTGGCCACACATTGATGCCGCGCTGCGACTTCGTCGCATGATTGTAACGCGTTAAAAAACCACCATAACTACCTCCATAAACAATGTCGTTATTATTAGGGTCTACTGCTATGTGCGCACTTTCTCCACCAGCAGTTCCTTCCCAATCGGTATCTGTTATGGAGCCGCCAGTTGTACGGTGAGGAATTCTTATCGTCCCATTATCTTGTTGTGCTACATAGATTCTATAAGGAAAGGAATTGTCCGTTGTGACTCGATAATACTGCGCGGTAGGTTGATTGTGATACGTACTCCAGGTTTCTCCACCATCATAAGTGACCTGTGCGCCACCATCGTCTCCCATAATCATACGTTGAGGATCTTCTGGGGCAATCCATAAATCGTGGTGATCACCGTGAGGTGCTCTGCCGCTGGTAAAACTTCTTCCACCGTCGGTGCTTTTGTGATAGGAAACATTCACGACGTATACCACATCTTCATCTTGGGTATCAGCATAAATTCTGGTGTAGTACCAGGCACGTTGTCTCAAGCTGCGATCATCGTTGGTTTTAGTCCATGTGAGCCCAGCATCATTACTTCTATAAACTCCACCTTGATCTTTATTTTCTACGATGGCATATAATCTATCAGAATTAACTGCCGAAACTGTAATTCCCATGATTCCCAACGTTCCTTTTGCAAAACCTTCGTTATTTGAAATTTCAGTCCAGGTTTCTCCGTAGTCGGTGCTTTTCCACAGTGCACTTCCATCGCCACCGCTACTCAAACTGTACGGTGTGCGCTGTACACGCCAGGTAGAAGCGTACAAATTGCGTGAATTTCCAGGATCCATAATAAGATCAACGGCACCAGCTAGATCGTTGGTGTAGAGTGTTTTTTTCCAAGTCTTACCGCCATCGGTTGTTTTATAAACTCCTCGATCTTCAGATTCTGTATAGATGTTTCCAAGCACGGCCGCATGGACAATGTTGGGATTGTCTGGGTCGATTACAATTCTAGGGACGTGACGACTTTCTGGTAATCCAGCTTGAGTCCACGTCTTACCAGCATCAACCGATTTCCATATACCATAACCGCTGGAAACGTTACCGCGCACGGTTTTTTCTCCACCGCCAACATAGATCACATTGTGATCACTAGGCGCAACGCTTACCGCACCTATACTACCGCCAAAATATCCATCAGATATATTGCTCCACGTACGGCCGCCATCCATGGTTTTCCAGACGCCACCACCAGTTCCTCCAAAGTAGAACAGGTTGGGTTTTCCAGGCACGCCAGTTACCGCAGCACTTCGACCGCCACGAAATGGACCTAGTAATCTGAATTCTTGGGATTCGTAATACTGCTGAGCCTCTGGTGGCTCTGGTAGTTGTTGTGAGTTCGCTTTCGCGAAAGCGAAAAAACTAATGATCGCAAGTGCATAATAAAACTTCATAGGTATGATAGATTTGATATGAATGGTTTCGATTTTATTTTTAATCATTTAGTGGCAAAGGTGACCTCGCCACTGGATTCTTTCTCTTTTAATTTAGTGACAAGGTTCACAGCCTCTGTTACAACATCGCTGCAGCAAACGATCAGACTGCCAGGTCGGGCATTTTCAATCGCGTACATTATCGCCTCAATTTCTGACGGTATCACCGTGGTTTTGATATTGGGATCTGTTTCCTTGATGCCGCTTTGCAGCATTTTGATCAACTCTTGTTCTGTCTTGCCGCGTAGGTGCTTGTCCTGACGTATGATGATCTCATCAAACATGGTTGCTGCAATCGATCCCATCTCGCTATTGTCTTGCTCACGACGATCGCCTATTCCTGCTATAATACCTACTTTATAGGCATCCTCAAAAGTGTCTGTAAAATTCTTGAGCGCGTTCATTCCTGCAGGATTGTGTGCATAATCTAGAAGCATGTTGAAGTTCTTGAAGCGGAACATATTCAATCTTCCAGGCGTTGTCTGTGCAGATGGAATAAAGCTCTCCAGCGCTGCTCGCATATCTTCAATACTGAATCCCTGAACATTACCAGCAATAACGGCTGGAAGAATGTTTTTGATCATGAACTGGGCTTTGCCGCCATAGGTTAGAGGAACATCTTCTGCCCTGATGATGCGCATTTTCCATTCTCCTTTACAAATGCTAATGTACCCGTTTTCATAGATTGCAGTAACGCCACCCAACTTTTGTAGTGCCTTGATTCTAGGATTTTCTTCATCCATTGAGAAAAGGGCAACATTACAATCGACGTTTTTGCGCATGTCATAAACAAGGTCATCGTCTGCATTTAGAATGGCATATCCGTCTGGTAAAACTGTTTCTGGAATGACACTTTTTACTCTGGCGAGTTGTTCCACAGTATGGATTCCCTTTAGGCCCAAGTGATCTGCACTAACATTAGTAACTATACCGATGTTACATTTCTTAAAACCGAGACCTGCACGCAGCAAACCGCCACGAGCACATTCCAGCACAGCAAAGTTGACCGTTGGATCGCGCAAAACAAATTCTGCACTACCAGGACCGGTACAGTCGCCTTGCATTAATAATCGATTCTGAATATATACACCGTCGCTGGTAGTATAACCAACTCTGTAACCTTTGAATTTTGCCATGTGGGCAATCAATCGGCTGGTGGTTGTTTTACCATTTGTTCCAGTGATAGCAATGATTGGAATACGTCCAGTATCACCGTGCAATGGGAATAATTTATCAACTACTGGAGCGGCCACATTACGCGGCAATCCGGTAGTAGGTGATAGGTGCATTCTAAAACCAGGACCTGCGTTTACTTCCAGTATGGCGCCTTTAGTGTCTGATAATGGCTGACTTATATCTGTGGTCATGATATCAATACCGCAAATGTCTAGATCAATGATTTTAGAAATACGTTCTGCCATTGAGACATTTGCTGGGTGTACAATATGTGTAACATCCTCTGCAGTTCCACCAGTACTTAAATTGGCTGTGTCTTTTAGGATCAGACGTTCACCATCAGGTAAAATACTTTCTAGCGTGTATCCAGCATCCTTAATGATGGTTTTAGTAAGTGTATTTACTGTTATTTGAGTTAGTACTTTTTCATGACCATAACCACGACGTGGATCTTTATTGACCTCGATAATCAAATCTTCAACGCTGTCTTTGCCGTTTCCTATCACGTGAGCAGGAGATCGTTTTGCAGCCGCGACCAATTTATTATTGATTACAAGTAGTCTGTAGTCTGCACCAGTGATCATGCTTTCTACGATTATTCTATCAGAAACCTCTTTGGCCTCGTTGAAAGCAACCTTAGCTTCTTCTAGACTATTGATGTCAACAGTGATTCCGCGACCGTGATTACCATCAATAGGTTTTATCACTAATGGAAAGCCTACATAGTTACAGGTGCCTTCTAGTGATTCTTCATTTCTAATTATTTCTCCTCTTGGAACGGGAACCTCTGCTTGTTGTAATAAGTATTTTGTGTCTTCTTTATCGCAGGCTAATTCAACTCCTATACTACTGGTCTCACTAGTAACGGTCGCCTGAATTCTTTTTTGATTAGCACCATAGCCTAATTGACACAAAGAATATTTATTCAATCTAATCCATGGAATTCCACGACTTTCTGCTTCTTCCACAATAGATCCAGTACTTGGACCTAGACGATTGGCCTCTCGTAGTACCCGCATTTCCAGAATGTCGGGATCTAGGTCATAATCTTTGGCACTAATAAGTGCTTCACAAATTCTAACGGCAGCGGCAGCGGCATAGCGTCCAACTTCTTCTTCAGTATAAGAAAAAACGACATTGTAAACACCTACTTCACCATAGCCTCTGGTTCTACCAAATCCAGTATCCATTCCAGCCATGGTTTGAATTTCCAATGCAATATGTTCTATGATATGACCCATCCAGGTACCTTCCTTGACTCTTTCAAAAAATCCACCGGCATAGCTTTTGGAACATCTGTGAGAATACATACCTGGAAACATTGCCTCAAGTCTCTCGCTGAAGCCATTAATCTTATTGGAAGGAAATTCTTCCATTTTTTCTAGATCCAGCACCATGACAATTAGTTTATGTCTTCTTATGGACCAATAATTGGGTCCGCGCATGGCGTTGATCTCTCTGATATTCATATAATCGGATTTAGGGTGGAGTAAAGCCTTTAAAAATATGCCTTTCTCTAGACAAATGGTATTTTTGCAGCTGCAAAAAAGCTTATGAGAATGGATATCAAAGGAACGCTTATACCAATAGGTGGAAATGAAGATAAGGGAATTGAGGAGTTAGAGATCTATACACTGGAATTTATTCAAGAAGGAATTCTTTCACGAGTCGTGGCAGAAGCTGGCGGTAATGATGCTACGATTGTAGTCATTCCTACGGCGAGTCAAATCCCAGTTGAGGTAAGTAAGAACTATTTAAAAGCCTTTGGTACCCTAGGATGTGATAATGTTCACATCATGGATATTAGAGACCGTGAGGACAGTATCAAACCAGAAAACCTAGAATTGATGCGTCGCGCAGACTGTGTTATGTTTAGCGGTGGTAATCAGTCACTAATTACACGTAAAATAGGTGATACAGAGCTTCATGATATTATCATGGATAAGTACCAAAACACCAATTTTGTAGTTGCCGGAACTAGTGCAGGTGCCATGTGTATGTCTAAAGAAATGATTACTGGTGGCAGTGCCAAAGAATCTTTTGTAAAAGGCGCCGTAGGTCTAGGTCAAGGGATGTCATTTATTCCCAGCTTGATCATCGACTCCCATTTTATACGTCGTGGTCGTTTTGGAAGACTTGCCGAAAGTGTTTCAACATTCCCCAACTTGTTGGGTGTAGGACTTGCAGAGGATACGGGTCTTGTCATCAAGAAAGGAAAAACGATCGAGGTGATAGGTTCTGGTATGGTCATCATTTTTGATCCTA
Source organism: Nonlabens sp. Hel1_33_55 (assembly GCF_900101765.1). Classification (NCBI taxonomy): domain Bacteria; kingdom Pseudomonadati; phylum Bacteroidota; class Flavobacteriia; order Flavobacteriales; family Flavobacteriaceae; genus Nonlabens; species Nonlabens sp. Hel1_33_55. Next base: position 1,952,959 of record NZ_LT627735.1, on the reverse strand, counting down.
GAAAAATGAGTCATAACAACCTTTCCTTAATAGGCAGTGGCGACAATCTCTCTATTGCTAACATGAGAACCCACGTATTATCCAATGGCGATATTTTCAATATCAAGAAAAGAAAGCTAAAAATTCTTCCTGCAGATATTCACGTTGTCAGTGCTCAAGACTAGTTGCACTTGAGTTGATGAAATGCTACCAAGTCTTACTTATTGATGATGTTTTGATATGAGTTCGCTTTCGCGAAAGCGAACTCACAACTAATCTCAATTCACAATTAGTCTTGATCGGAATAGATAGAAATGGTTTTCTGCAATTTTGCTCCTGCGAAAGCGCGATACATTCCGGCTGTATTAAACGGTAACGTGATGTTTCCTTTAGCATCTACTGCGATCAAACCTCCATCGCCGCCTAATTTTAGGATACGTTTTTGTATAACCTCGTGAGCAGCATCTTCCAGCGACATGTTTTTGAATTCCATGAGCGCGCTAACTTCATAAGCAACAACGCCTCTAATAAAATACTCACCGCTGCCAGTACAACTTACTGCACAGGTGTCGTTGTTGGCATAGTTTCCAGCGCCTATCATAGGTGAATCTCCTATGCGTCCCCATTTTTTATTAGTCATGCCGCCTGTAGAAGTAGCCGCTGCCAGATTCCCATTTTGATCCATGGCTACAGCTCCAACTGTTCCAAATTTAGAATCCTTTTTCACCGAGTGGTCCAGCTGGAAACTGTCGCTTCCCTTGATTTCTTGCCACTGGTCGTATCGTAATTGATCAAAGAAATAATCAGCATCTTCAAGTTGGTAATCCCTTGATTTTGCAAATTCCATGGCGCCATCACCAGCTAGAAATACATGCTCGCTGTGTTCCATCACATCTCGTGCTAGGTCCACAGGATTTTTGATTCCAGTAATTAGAGAGACTGCACCGGCATTGAGATCTTTCCCATCCATAATGGCAGCGTCCATCTCGTGTGTCCCTTGGGCAGTAAACACGCTACCTTTTCCTGCGTTAAATAGTGGTGAATCTTCCATGCTTTTGACCGCAATCGTTACAGCTTCAATGGCACTGCCACCAGATTCTAGGATTTCGACTGCTGCGTCGATAGACGTATCCAACGCTTGTTTATAGGCGTTTTCTTTTTCGGTTGTCATGTTTTCCTTGAGCAAGGTTCCTGCGCCACCGTGAATGGCAATGGTGTAGTTTTTCATAGATGGTGAAAATACTCAAGTTGGAATGATTACTTCAAAAAACAGTGCTAAACCATAAGGTCTTTTTGATCTTTAAAAAGCATGATGTGTAACTTAGAATTTGTGACTACTGAGAATTGCTATAATGCCTTATAGCTGTTTCATCTCTATATTGAAGAGGTGAGCTACCGGTCTTTTTTTAAAGAATTTAGAAAAATGGCTGGGCTCTTTATATCCTAATTTATAAGCAATTTCTTCAGCTGTAAGGTTTGAGGATTGAAGCAGTTTTTTTGCTTCTAGCGCTATTCTTTCGTTGATAATTTTTAATGGTGAGGTAACTTTGTGTTTTTTAAAAAAATTGGAAAGGGTTTTGGGCGATTTAGAAAGCAAATCTGCATACTCAGATACTTGATGTTTCTCTTTGAAATGTTGCTCTACCAGAACATTAAACTTTCTTATCAAGTCCACTTGCTTACTAGAGAGTTGATGTAACTCTTGATCCTTTTTAACCAGCGTGGTAGAAGTTATGAGTAGGCGTTTAAGTAAGGTGCGGAGCATTTCACCCTTCACCATGTCGTTGGTATTGAATTCCTCTCTGAAAATAATAAACAAGGCTTCAAAATATTTTTGATCATTTTCATCCAGAGTAATTATTGGAATACTTGAAGAGCCGTAGAATAATAATCCCATGCACGAGACCTCAGCATCATGATCCCTAATACAAAAGAACTCCCGACTAAAAAGAAAAGATCTCAGATTACTAATTTCCTTTGGGATTTGAATAAGGTTGGAAGGTGTGCTGAATAGAACTTGGTCTTTTTTGAGAATGATGCTACAACCATCAACTATCAAGTGTTGCTCACCTGAGGTGCACCAAATTATTTTGTAAAGATTTTGAAGATCTAAAAGGTCTAGCGATGGCTTACGTTGAAAGTTTGTAAGTACAAAGAGACCTTCATGCCTGCCATCACGAAATTCATGTTTCATGAATTAAAAATACCAAATTAACACCTTTGAATCTATCAAACATATTTTCAAATTCAATACCAGAAGTAGGTGATGGGAATTTCATAGAAGAAAAAAAGCGTTTTGAATGTCAAAGACGCTTTTAATTTCACATAGCTGGTATTTATGAACCTAAGTAAACAAATACATTAGTCACAATGCTTGCTTGGCTAATGGAAACGGCAGCGTTGCTTGTTCCAGAATTCACAGTCACCTGATGATTATGAGCTCCTGAAGATTCAGTGTTTCTCGGTAGGTCTGTGTAGTTACCGTTGGAAACAAACGCGTTAAAATTACTACCACTTCTAAACCACATTCTATAAAGGTCTGCCGCTTCATCACCATATTGATGATCATGTGCTCCAGAATTATCGGTAGAACCGGTCAAGGCAGGAATTTGATTTGCTGTAAGTGTAACCTCATTACCAGTAGAGTTTCCTGATGTTGCTCCTAGGGTTTCTCCTGTATTTCTTGCTTTTAATATTCTGTTGGTTGCGTTAGGAAGGTTGTTCACAAATCCTAAGGACACTGCAGACAGCCGTGCATCATTAGGCAAATTTGTCACAGGTCTACCGTCTAATAAATACCATCCATTGTGATCAGTAGGTTGGAAACCGTTTTTTATATCACCTGCTAAAGTTTGTGCGGTCACTGTTGCTATTAAAGAGGTCCAAGCGTTTCCATCCCAAACGTAATATCCTTTACCTGATCCGTTAATAATGGACGGGTTTGTATTGTAGACCATCAGTCCTTCAGCGTTGGGCACTATGTCATCAATAGAGGCATTTGTTACATCAGTAAGAGCAACTCTCGGTCCTAGAAATCCTTTGTTAGAGCCTGACAGATCTAATATACTAGATGGGTCTGGCGACACGGTGCCTATTCCCACTTGCGAAAACGTAAACGCTGGAATAAGTAAAAGTACTGTTAAGTAATAGTTTCTTAAATAAGTATTGTAGAGCATTTAAACTGTAATTTCGTACAATACTACAGGGTAAGAGTAGTTATAAAGTCAATTTAATCGACTAAACGCAATAATATCGACGAAATACACAATTAACAAACTTAATGTAGGAATACTCTGTAAGAATAGTGTCATTCATCGATAAAACTAATGTCACTTGATCAAATTTATTATTTAAGAGATTTAAGAAAGGTCATTCCATCAATTCGATCCAAATATTGAACTTTGGTCCAAGACGCATTTAATCAACTTTTTCAATTAGCAATGAAATTGTGTTAGCTCTTAGTCTTATCGAGCTATTAGAGGTGTTGTACCCTAAATAAACCATATCTCCAGCATTAAGTCTAACTAGCGTGGTTTTAGCTACATGAGAGCTCACACCGTCATTTGAAGTTCCTGCATATCCAATACTTCGATTTAGTATAGTCGCAGAAGCAATGGTAGACCCAGCAGCAATAAACATTTGAATATTTCTATCTAGAAGTGTTGTGCTTATTAAGGTTGCTGCATAGCTTACTTTGTAAACTCCTGATGTGCTCACCTGCAGGGACTCAGGATGAGCAGTAATATTTTGTAAAGTATTTGTTTCATGGATCATGCTAGAAATGGCAAAATTGCCTCCAGTAGTTGGAGTCAAATCTGTGTCTCTATAAATCTCGCCAAATGCTCTGTTAGATCCAGAATCTTGCCACGTGGCATTTCCGTTAGCATCTGCTGTAAGTACTTTTCCATTATCATCTCCTGGGGAACTGTCAACAAACCTTAACGTTCCATTGATTTGTAATTTGGCTGTAGGTGAATTTGTTCCAATACCCACATTCACTGACGGACTCACTGCAGAATTATCTCCTAATATAATAGTGTTCTCCTGAGTCGCTGTCGCAAGTTGGCCTATAGCAACACTATTTGAAGCCTGCGCCTGTGCCGTATTTCCAACGGCAATCGCATTTGCAGCTGTGGTGCTAGAGTTCATCCCTAGATTTATGGATCCGTTCGAATCAATGGAGCCTGCGGCAATATTGTTGACCTTGAAATTAATGGGTTGATCGTTAGTGATCCTAGAAAATCAGTACTTAATAAAGTGTTTCCGTTTTTGGACCAAGAATTATTGGAAGCGTCTGTAGTTACTTTATCCCATCTCGTTGCGTTCCAATAATAATATCCTATACCATTGCCGTCTGACACATTTGGATTGGTATTGAAAACGGTAAGTCCCACAGGACTTGGATTCACTCCATCTAAACTATTTGATAATGCACCTGTTAGAAATACACGCGGAATTAATAAGCCTTTATCAGTAGATGATATATCTAAGATGCTGGAGTCATCTGGTTGAGAGGTGCCTATTCCAACTTGTGCTACTGCATCACCGCAGTTTAATAGTAGAAAAGCTGCGATGCACAAGTTTCTTCCAATTGAGATATAAATTTTCATACGGTGACTATTAATTAAAGAACTATTTCATACCAATAAACTTAACCGATGTTTAAGATTATTAGGATGAAACACGATAACAACCGATTAAACACCAATTAAATGACCTCATTCATATTCAAAAAACTCATTACATCTAATTTTAGCCTTTAAATTAGGAATTGCGAACTTTTTGTTATGCAAGTTTGTGAGCCTCTAATTGAATTAGCGGGTTATCATATGTGAAATCGTTGAAAGAGTAGTATTTCAAAGCATTAAGAATCAGAAAATAAGACCTATGCTAGTTTTTAAATATCGTAAGATTAAATGTAGTTGATTGACAATATATTCAATCAAAGAAGATCAGATTTCAATACTATTAACTATAAAAATATGTTAAAGGATTGAATTTCGCTAGTAATTCATTGAAACTAATAAATCAAACTTATTAGAAATTAGCTCTAGATTTTCTAAGTAAATGATTCATTATTTCATACTCAGAATGGTCATTAGATCCATCAAATCAGATGAAAAACATGTAAATAATTATATACAATTAATCATAAATCATGTTCTACAAAGCATTACCTATGAACGAAATGCATTGATCAAGCCATGAAGACCTTTCAGAATCTATCTTGTTTCCAAATTGTTTGTCTCACGTTAAACACATAACGAGAAATGTTGATCGCCTACCTTTGCGACATGACCACCCGTAAAAAACAAATCGTCAGGACGGCCGCACAACTTTTTAAAGCTCGCGGTTATAGCGCAGTTACCATGCGTGATCTTGCCGCAGCCATGGATATAAAGGCGGCGAGTCTATACAACCATATTTCGGGAAAGCAGGAAATACTGGAGCAATTGATCCTAGAGGTGGCTCGCAAGTTTACTGCTGGAATGGATGCGGTAAAGACTGATGGTGGTACCGCTTTCGCGAAAGCGGAAAAACTCATAGCCTTACACATAAAAATAGCTGTCGAAAATACCGATGCTCTCGCGGTCTTAAACACAGACTGGATGCACCTAGAAGGAGCTGCCTATGAAGAATACATCGCATCGCGCAAGAAATACGAATTGGATTTTAAACAAATCCTTCATGAAGGAATCAACAGCGGCGAATTCAAAAACTTGAGTGTGGAAACCATGCTGTTTAATCTATTGAGCACACTACGATCCATCTACCTGTGGATACCAAAAAAATCAGCTACCGAAGTAGCTGATCTTAAAAAGGAATTACCCAATATTTTGTTGACGGGACTTAGATCCTAGTTGGCCTTTTCCTCTTCCAGTGTTGGATAATCTGTGTATCCTTCACGACCTTGGGAATAAAACGTATCCTGATTCCAGTCTGCGGTTTCGGCTTTTAATTCAAAACGATGTGGTAGGTCTGGATTAGAAATAAATAGTTTTCCAAAAGCCACCAAATCTGCATTACCGTTTGCAATTACCTTGTTTCCCGATTCACGATCAAACTCGTTGTTGATCATCAAATTACCTTTATAAATAGGACGGAAATGTTTTGCAATATCGCTTTCTAAAAAGTCGATGTCACTAACATCTGTAAACGGCTCAGACATATGAACATAAGCCAAGTCATGATCATTCAAGCGACTCACCAAATAATCAAAAAATGGAATCGTATCTGGTGTTCCCTCAATTCCAAATACGCCATGTAGCGATGGATTCAAGCGACAGCCTATGTGATTCTCTGGCCAGCTTTCTTTAACAGCCTCCAGTACTTCAAAGAAAAATCTAGCTCGGTTTTCATTGGTACCGCCGTATTCATCGGTACGCACGTTTGACTTATTATTAAAGAACTGGTGAATCAAATACCCATTAGAACTATGGATTTCTACTCCATCAAAACCAGCTTTTTTAGCGTTAGCCGCTGCATGGCCAAATTCTGCTACCGTTTGCTTGATTTCCTCCTTGCTCATTGCATGTGGCGCAACTGTTTGTTTTTTCTCGCCTTTGGCGTTGCGTAGTTCGGTTTCTGGATCAACCGCACTTGGTGCCCATGGTAATTGTCCATCATGATAATCAGGTAAAGAAGTTCTTCCTACATGCCATAACTGGCAGAAGATTTTACCGCCTGCGTTGTGTACGCTCTCGGTTACTTTTTTCCATCCTTCTACTTGGGCCTCATTAAAAATTCCTGCTACAAAAGGATAACCTCTCGCTTTTTCAGATACCTCGCTACCTTCTGAAATTATCAATCCCGCACCTGCACGTTGCGTGTAATAATCTATATGTTTTTGATCTGGAGCTTGATGTTCGTTTGTCGCTCTACATCTTGTTAACGGCGCCATGATGACACGGTTTTTTAGTTGTACTGCTCCAATTTTTATAGGTTGTAATAACTCTTGCTTATCGCTCATTTTTCTGTTTTTATCAAAGTTATTGTATGTACAATTAAATGCGGTTAAGCTGACGTTAATTGACAGATTTTAAGAGAATAGGGCTGTAGAGGCTCTTATTTTTTGTGTCGCTTAGCAAGTTCTTTTTCGATATCAGCAAGTGAAAAACCTTTTGCTTTAAGCAGTACTAAATAGTGATACATTAAATCACCAGCCTCGTATAAGAAATCTTCTTCCTTTCCATTAATGGCATCGATAACCGTTTCAACAGCTTCTTCACCTACCTTTTGGGCAACTTTATTGATACCTTTTTGTATCAATGAATACGTATAAGAACCTTCTACTTTATCATCAATTCTTTGGTGAATGGTTTTTTCTAAATCGTTTATAGTAAAGCTTGATGGTGTATCGATTTCTTTAAAATGAATCTCATCTCCTGCTTCAAAACACGAAGTTTCTCCTGTGTGACAAGTTGGTCCATGAGCATTTGCCATGATGAGGATGGCGTCTTTGTCACAGTCATTAGATATACTAACAACATCCAAATAATTTTCGGAAGATTCACCTTTTGTCCACAGACGTTTTTTACTACGCGAGTAGAAAGTCACACGCTTTTCTGTTGTGGTTTTTTCAAACGCTTCTTCATTCATGTAGCCCAGCATCAGTACTTGTTTACTGGTTGCATCTTGAACAATGACAGGTAGTAATCCGTTTTCTCCTTTATTCCAATCTAGTTTCATAACTCCAATTTCCGCGCAGGCGGAAATGTTTTGGTTCCGACTACAATGTTTTTAATATGTCAAGCCGTCGCAGGACGGTCTCGCTATTTTACTTACTCAAATTTAGACTCCTATTTTAGCAGGAATACGGATGGCGATTCCAGCTTCAGCCAATTGCTTCTTCAATTCTGGTACGGGTAATTCTCCAAAATGGAAAATACTCGCCGCCAAACCAGCACTCGCATGTGTGTCTTTGAATAATTCTTCAAAATGAGCAGCCGTTCCACCACCACCAGAGGCGATTATAGGAATGTTCAGCTTTCGCGAAAGCGTATCTGTGATCTCCAGCGCAAACCCATTTTTAGTACCGTCGTGATCCATACTGGTCAACAAGATTTCTCCAGCGCCACGCTGCTCACACTCTATACACCAGGCAATCGTTTCTTTATCGGTTTCCGTTCTTCCACCAGACACAAATACCTTGTTGATAAACTTGTCATCCCGGGCTTGATCCGGGATCTGTTGGTCGTTTAAGGAGATTCGTTTCGTATCCACCGCCACTACAACACATTGGTTTCCCAGTTCCGCTGCCAACTCATTGATCAATTCTGGTCTATGAACTGCGGCACTGTTGACTGCAATTTTATCGGCTCCAGCTTTGATGATTTCTTTGGCGAGTTTCACGTCATTGATGCCACCACCAACGGTAAATGGAATGTTCAATACCGCAGCAATCTCGCGAACAAGCGGTACTAATGTTTCTCTTTTCTCAACGGTCGCTGTAATGTCTAAAAAACACAATTCGTCAGCGCCTTGATCAGCATATTGCTGTGCCAGTTGCACAGGATCGCCAGCATCGCGCAAACCAACAAAGTTGATCCCTTTAACGGTGCGACCATCCTTAATGTCCAGGCACGGTATAATTCTTTTTTTCAGGCTCATACAAATTCTCTCAACTCCTTAAAACTAATTCTGCCTTCATAAAAGGCTTTGCCCACAATCGCCCCTTCACAACCTATTTCTCTCAAGCTATGCAGGTCTTTTACTGAGGCCACACCACCAGAAGCAATTAATTTAATATCATTATCTACTGCAGACGGTATGATTTGATCAGCCGCTTTCCCTGCTTCTATAGAAAGGATCCTTCTATATAAATTATAGCTGGGACCTTGAAGCATTCCGTCTTTTGCAATGTCAGTGCAAATAACATATTGAATGCCTTTTTTGTTCCATTGTTTTATGAACTGAACCACTTCAAGCTCGCTACTTTCTAGCCAGCCGTGTGTGGCGATCATTCCATCTTTAGCATCTGCGCCTAGAATGATATTATCGCTGCCATATTTCTCAATCCAACCCTCAAAAGTATCCGAATCCTTAACGGCTATACTTCCACCAGTAACCTGTTTGGCACCGCTTTCAAAAACCATCTTTATGTCTTCATCGGTTTTGACGCCACCGCCAAAATCTACTTTTAAACTCGTCTGGCTTGCGATGCGTTCCAAAACTTTCCAATTTACCACATGAGCACTTTTGGCGCCATCAAGATCCACAAGGTGCAAGTATTGAATACCATTGGCTTCAAATTCTTTTGCTACCTCAAGCGGATCCTCATTGTAAACCGTTTTTTGGTTATAATCACCTTGTGAAAGCCTCACACATTTCCCGTCGATAATATCTATTGCTGGTATTATTCTCATAATTCTCCGCGAAGGCGGAGATCTCTGTGAGTCCAACACCTTCGACTGATTTATTTGTTATACTCACAGGGCGTAAGCCCCATTGTCCTGCGGACATTTCCCCAAAGGGGAAAATCAATACCGCAAATTCGTTTACTTCTAATGCTAGTTCTAAAAACCTGTCAAAGTCCCTTCTTTTGGAAGGGATTTAGGGTAGGCCTATAAAGTTCTTCAATAATTGCTCTCCAACTCCAGCGCTCTTTTCTGGGTGGAACTGGGTCGCATAAAAATTATTCTTTTGCAGCACGCTGCTAAATGGTAAAAGATAATCACAAACTGCTGCGGTGTCATCACAAACCTCCGCATAATAGGAGTGGACGTAGTACACGTCACTATTACGCTCAATGTTAGTCAAGAGTGACTCTGAATTCTGAACTCCTAACTCATAACTTAAAGAATTCCATCCCATATGCGGCACCTTGAAGTCCTTAGATTGAAACAGTTTCACATCTGTATCAAAAATTCCGAGACACTTTGTATCGCCTTCCTCACTGTGATTGCACATCAATTGCATTCCTAAACAGATCCCTAGAAATGGCTTCTTCAAGTTGATCAATACTTGATCGAGTTCACGTTCTCGCAAATATTTCATTGCCGTTCCAGCCTCGCCTACTCCTGGAAAAATCACTTTGTGGGCAGCTTTTAGTTCTGCTGGATCGTCGGTAACTTTATTTTCAATACCTAATCGGTTGAGCGCGTTTGTCACACTACCTATGTTTCCTGCATTATATTTTACGATCGCAATCATAGCGTGCCTTTGGTGCTAGGTAACTTACCGTCGCCTGTTTGTTTGACTGCCATTTTAATCGCTTTCGCGAAAGCTTTAAACAGCGACTCAATCTTGTGGTGTTCATTGTCACCTTCTACCTTCATGTTCAAGTTGCATTTTGCCGCATCACTGAAGGATTTGAAGAAGTGGTAGAACAATTCCGTAGGCATATCGCCCACATATTCTCTTTTAAATTCTGCTTCCCAAACGATCCACGGTCTTCCTCCAAAGTCCACCGCAACCTGCGCAAGTGAATCGTCCATAGGTAGCAAAAAGCCATATCTATTAATTCCTTTTTTAGTGGATAACGCTTTCGCGAAAGCGTCACCCAGCGCAATAGCGGTATCTTCAATCGTGTGGTGCTCGTCGATTTCTAGATCTCCTTTTACATTGATATCCAAATCCAGCGAACCATGGCGCTGCAATTGCTCGAGCATGTGATCGTAGAATTTCAAACCGGTATCGATCGTCCCGTTTCCAGAACCGTCCAGATCGAGTGTGATTTTAATATCAGTCTCATTTGTTTTTCTATTGACCGAAACCTTGCGCGGTTGGCCTTTCAAGAATTGGAAGATTTCTTTCCAGGAGTCGGTTTTCAAAACCACCAACTCATCTTCAAAATTGGAGTCGTCTGTAATTGACGGCAACTGAATTCCTTTACAACCCAGGTTTTTTGCCAACTGCATATCGCTATTGCGATCGCCTATGACAAAGCTATTAGCAAGGTCATAATTGCCTTTAATGTAATGTGTCAATAAACCAGTTTGAGGTTTACGGGTTGGAGCATTTTGCTCTGGAAAAGAACGATCGATCAATACCTCACTAAAATTAATGCCTTCATTCTCCAGCACATTCATCATCAAGTTATGGACAGGCCAGAAGGTGTCTTCCGGAAAACTATCTGTTCCCAGACCATCTTGATTGGTCACCATCACCAGCTCATAATCCAACTCTCTCGCAATGCGGTGCAACTGGGTAATTGCCATAGGTAAGAATTCCAGCTTTTCAAAACTATCCAGTTGATAATCTGTCGGTGGCTCCTTGACGATGGTCCCGTCACGATCTATAAATAGTACTTTTTTCATAAGTCAAGCCGTCGTAGGACGGCTTCGCTTTTAATTAAACTAAATGCTTTTATATTTTTTCAACGTCTCCATCAACACCTCACATTCCTGAGTCGTTCCCACCGTGAATCTTAATGTATTTGGTATCTGGCTGCTGCGATTGCGTATGATAATGCCTTGATCTTTTAGGTAATTATAAACACCAGCAGCATCTTTCACTTTGGCTAGAATAAAGTTAGCCTCGCTAGGATACACTTCTTCAACATAATCCAGATCTTCCAGCATCGTGCTTAACATCTCTCTGTTGGACTTGATTTCGCCAATTTGCTGATCGGTTTGATCGGTAAGCTGCAAAGCTTTCAACACCGCTTTTTGCGACAATTCGTTGACATTGTAGGGTGGCTTTGTTTTATTGAACAATGCAATAATCTCTGGAGACGCAAAGGCAAAACCAGTGCGAGCACCAGCCATACCGTGCGCTTTAGACATGGTTTGTAACACTATAAGGTTTGGATAATCTTCTAACCTGCGTATAAAGCTTTGGTTTTCTGTGAAGTCTTGATAGGCCTCATCAACCACTACAATTCCATTAAACCCTCCAATTAACCGATCAAGTTTCTCTTTATTTTCTCTAAGTTCTTGATCAAATTCTGGCGCATACGGCATATCCATCATTCCGCCTTTAGTATAATTCTCTGCTTGCCAGTCGTGTTGTAAGTCGGCTTTTAGCAATGCATTTCCCGTTGGGTTATTAGGCGAACAGATCCACAGGAGTTTGATCGACTTGTCATCCTGAACTTGTTTCAAGATCTGCTCGATATCTAATTCAAAACTTGATGTCAACGGTATTTCAATATTTCTAACATCATTAATAGCAGCACTCACCTCATACATTCCGTAAGTTGGTGGGCACGTGATGACTTGATCTTTTCCTGGTTCACAGAAAATGCGATAAAGCAAGTCAATTGCTTCATCGCTGCCATTACCCACGAAAATTTGGTCTGTAGAAATCCCCTTTTGCTCACTCAAGATTTCCTTGATATCACTTTGTAATGGATCAGGGTACCTGTTCAGATTACGGATTTGTAAATCCATATCCAAAATAGCTGGATCGTTTGGGTTCTCATTAGCATCTAGCAAAGTCAGCTCTGCTCCATCAGTTTTGCCGTAGAGTTTGAATTCGCTACGCGCACTAGAGTAAGGCTTCAAATTCCAAATGTTCTTGCGAACTATATGTTCTAAATTGAATGTACTCATGCTCCAAGCCCCTTTGTCCTGCGGACATTTCCCCAAAGGGGAAAATCATTCAGGTACGATCTAATCATTATTTAAACTTTTTAACCTCACGCTCACTGCATTTTTATGCGCATCTAACCCTTCTGCAGCAGCCATTGCTTCAACGGCTGGGCCTAAATTTTGAATTCCTTGAGCGGTTGCTTTTTGATAGGTTACCTTATTCACAAAACTATCTACCGATACGCCGCTGTAATTGCGAGCATAGCCATACGTTGGTAACGTATGGTTGGTACCGCTCGCATAATCGCCTAGACTTTCACAGGTATAAGAACCTATAAAAATCGATCCAGCAACGGTAATTTGATTGGCAACCTCATCAGAATTTATGGCATTTATAATCAAGTGTTCTGGCGCGTAAACATCAGACCATTCCACACATTGATCAATACTTTCTAAAACGATGGTCTTGCTATTTTCTAGGGCAGCCTCGGCAGTTTGCTTTCGCGAAAGCGAATTTAATTGAATCTCTAGTTGTTCATTAACGGCATTGGCAAGTTCTTGAGAATCGGTTAACAATATTACTTGCGAATCGTGACCATGTTCTGCTTGAGCTAATAAATCTGAAGCTACAAATGCAGGGTTTGCTTTTGCGTCTGCTATTATCAAAACCTCTGACGGTCCAGCAGGCATATCGATCGCGACACCTTCTTGTTGTGCCAATTCTTTTGCTCTCGTAACAAATGCATTTCCAGGGCCAAAAATCTTGTAGACATTAGGAACACTTTCTGTTCCATAAGTCATTGCGGCGATGGCTTGAGCGCCACCAACTTTGTAGATTTCGGTAATACCACATAGGTTTGCGGTATGTAATACGACTGGATTAATGTTGCCTTGCGCATCTGTTGGACTACATAAAACTACTTTCTTATTTCCAGCAATTTTTGCTGGAATACCCAGCATCAAAACTGTTGAAAAAAGAGGAGCAGAGCCGCCTGGAATGTACAATCCTACCTTTTGAATAGGTAATGATTTTCTCCAGCAAGTGATGCCCGGCATCGTTTCTACCACAGGATAATCCTGCGTATAACATGCCTTGTGGAATTTGTAAATATTATCGTAGGCTATTTGGATGGCAGTTTTGAGGCTTCCATCAACCTGAGTAGATGCCTGTGCAATTTCTGCAGGCGTTACTTTCAATTGAGTCAATTCTGCTTCATCGAATTGCTTTGCAAAAGCAATAAGCGCATCGTCACCATTCTCGCGCACGAGTTGAATGATTTCCTTTACCGCGTGATCTACTTCAGAACGCTGCTTGAGCGGTCGTTCCAACAAAGACTCTTGGTGGGTTTGCGATGGGTTGATAATGAGTTCCATCAGACGATTAATTTTTCTATTGGGCTTACAAGAATTCCCTGTGCACCAGCATCTTTTAATTGATCGATGACATTCCAAAAGTCATTTTCTTCAATCACGCTATGTAAGCTCGACCAACCTTTTTCTGCCAAAGGAAGTACCGTTGGGCTTTTCATTCCTGGCAATAAAGCTGAGATCTCATCGATCTTATCGTTAGGCGCATTCAACAAAATGTATTTGTTTTTAGCAGCGTTCATCACAGCCTCCATGCGGAACATCAATTTGTCCAGCAATTCTTTCTTCTCACTGTTTAATGATGGGTTCGATATCAAAACCGCTTCACTATACATTACCGTTTCTACCTCTTTCAAGCCATTCATGATCAATGTAGAGCCTGTAGACACGATATCGCAAATACCTTCTGCAAGGCCTATGCCTGGAGCAATCTCTACAGATCCACCTATTTCTTCGGTGGTGGCATTGATGCCTTTATCGGCAAAGAACTTTTTGACAATAGTCGTATAACTACTCGCTACACGTTTACCGTTGAACCATTCAAGACCTGTGTAGTCCACATCTTTTTGAACCGCGAGACTTAAACGGCAACCAGCAAAACCCAGTTGCTTGATCACATCTACTTTCTGGTCTTTTTCTTCCACCTCGTTCAATCCTAGAATCCCAAGATCTGCAACACCTTGTGCTACATATTGCGGGATGTCATCATCACGTAAAAACAAGATCTCGATAGGGAAATTCTTTGCCTTCGAGCTCAATTTGCGTGTGCCGTTATCAAACTTGATCCCACAATCCTTTAAGAGTTGAAGGGATTTATCTGATAATCTTCCTGACTTTTGTACTGCTATTCTAATCATTTGTTCGTGCTTTTCAGCGTTTTGAGTCTCTTTTAGGTCGCTTTTTGTTCCTGATGGAAATGCAAAAACCCGCCTAGAAAAGACGGGTTTTTAAATATGTTGAGTTACATCAATACATTTTTAGCTCGCCTTGCGGGAAGTGTTTAAATGATGGTGATGTACGTTGTTTAATTTCATTGCAATGCAAATGTAAGCGGAGTTACGCTTTCGCGAAAGCGAACTCATAAATAATCACGTTTTTTTAACCTTTAACCGATTTTACAAACTCATGCACCGTGCTAGAAATTTCTGAAGACGCAGAAATCTGACGTATAAATTCACTACCGATGATCGCTCCATCCACGTAATTACATGCATCCTTGAAATTTTGCGCATTCTTGATGTTGAAACCAGTCAATACTGGAGTGTTCAAATTCATGTTATGCAATCTACCCAGATAATCTGCCGCTGCTGAAAAATCTGCTTTAGAGCCTGTAGTACTTGCACTACTCACCGCATATATAAAACCGGTAGAATTATCATCAATCTCCCGTATGCGCTTTTCTGAGGTTTGTGGTGTGACCAAGAATACATTTGAAATATTGTGCTTCTCAAAAGTTTCCTTGAATTCCATTTGATAGGAGTACATGGGTAAATCTGGAATGATCAAACCGTCCACACCAACGGATGCGCAGCGCGCACAAAATTTATCCAGACCAAACTGCATCACGGGATTCAAGTAACCCATAAGTAATACCGGCGTATTGAAGTCTGGATTTGCAGATTTGAATTCTTCTAACTGAGTAAATAGTTTTTCAATAGACATCCCATTTTCCAGTGCTTTTTTGCTGCTTTCTTGTATCGTTGGTCCATCAGCTAGTGGATCACTAAATGGAATACCGATTTCTACCAGATCCACTTTGGAATCTTCCAATGCTTTTAGAATCACTGTTGTGTCCTCCAGTTTAGGATAGCCAGCCGTAAAGAATATATTGAGCAAATTCTTAGGCTTGCTGTTGAATAGTTGGGTTAGTTTGTTTTGCATGTGAGCCCCATTGTCCTGCGGACATTTCCCCAAAGGGGAAAATAGCAGTAGTTATAATTAATTTTTCGCTTTCGAGTTCAAGTTCTGATTCAAGTTTTTCAAAGATCCAGCTCTCTCATATACGTATCCATATCCTTATCGCCACGACCTGAAAGGTTGATGACCACACGATCGGTAGGTTTTAAATCTAGATCTTTCAAAACCGAAAATGCATGAGCAGTCTCTAATGCTGGAATGATACCTTCTAGTCGGCTGCATTCTACTGCTGCTTTCAATGCATCTGCATCGGTTACCGCCATATATTGGGCACGATCAGATACTTTTAACCAAGCGTGTGCTGGGCCTATACCTGGATAATCCAGACCAGCACTAATACTATGCGGCTCTACAACTTGTCCATCTTTATCTTGCATCATAATAGAACGACTGGCGTGTAAAACTCCTGGAGTTCCCAGAGTTAAAGTAGCTGCCGTTTTATCTGTGTCAACTCCTAAACCAGCAGCTTCAACACCAATTAGCTTGACAGATGGATCGTCCAGAAAGTGATAAAAAGCACCCATTGCGTTTGATCCACCGCCAACACAGGCGATAACGTAATCTGGCAGGCCTTGCATTTGTTCTTTTATCTCTTTGGAAATAATAGATTGGTAACGCGCCACCATATCTGGATATGGATGAGGTCCAACTACAGATCCTATGATGTAATGCGTGTCTTCAGGATTGTTGATCCAGTCACGCATCGCTTCGTTGGTGGCATCCTTCAACGTTTTTGAACCGCTCATCGCAGGTCTAACTTCCGCTCCCAACATTTTCATGCGGGCAACATTAGGCGCTTGACGCTCGATGTCTTTCTCGCCCATATAGACGATACATTTTAATCCTTTCAAGGCACAAACGGTAGCTGTAGCAACGCCATGCTGGCCTGCGCCGGTTTCGGCAATGATTCTTTTCTTACCTAATTTTTCGGCAAGTAGAATTTGTCCGATAGTATTGTTCACTTTGTGAGCACCAGTGTGGCAGAGGTCTTCACGCTTTAACCATATTTCAGCACCGTATTTAGCCGATAGCCTTTTTGCTAAAAAAAGAGGTGTAGGACGACCTACATAATCCTTGAGCAGCTGATGAAATTCCGTCTGAAACTCCTCACTTTTCTCAATTTTCAGGTAGTTTTCCTGTAGTTCTTCAATATTTGGATACAGCAATTCTGGTATGAATGCACCACCAAATTCTCCATAAAACCCTTTCTCGTCTACTTGATAGCTCATTTTCTCAATTTTTCAATGAATGTCTTAATCATTTCGATATTCTTCAATCCGGGCTCGTCTTCAAATTGTGAGTTGAGATCTACACCTAGGAACATATCGTGTTTTATTTTTTTTATGTCTGCGACGTCTGTTTTAGAAATACCACCACTTAATAAAAACGGGACATTTCCAGTATAAGAGTCGAGCATTTGCCAATTAAATTTCTTGCCGCTGCCACCATAATTTTTCGTCGCTGTATCGAACAGGAAAAATAGTTTTCCTGGAAACTCTTTTCCTAGTTGCAGCCAGTCTTTTAAAGTGTCAAAATCAAAGTCTTTCTTCATTTGAAATGCTTTGAACACCTTGATGTCTAATTCTAGTAACGCTTTCGCGAAAGCGGAATTCTCATCACCATGCAGCTGCACAACATCTAATTGCAATGGAATAATATCTTGCAGGATTTCCTGAAGCGTGGCATTCACATAAACGCCTACAGTTCCTTTATTCATCGTCAATTGCTCTATTTGAGCCTTCTGTTGATCATCAACAAACCTCTTGCTTTTAGGGTAGCGTATAATGCCCATAAAGTCAATATCCAATTCTTGAAGAGCGTTGATATTGTTGTTTTCTCGCATGCCGCACACCTTGATCATCATAGCGTTGTTTGCTTTATAAATTTAGCGCAAGTACGTCCCGGATCATTAGTCTTCATAAAATTCTCACCGATCAAAAAGCCTCGATAGCCCAGATCCTGCAGTTCTCTAACAACTTCTGGATCTGAAATTCCGCTTTCACTAATAGCCAAAGCTTTTTTAGGAAAGTGTTCCAGCAAATCCTTGCTAATTTGAATATCTGTCTTGAATTTTTTGAGATCGCGGTTGTTCACGCCTATGAGATACGTGCTTGTCTTGAAATCCTGAACTACCTTTTTTACTCGGTTCAATTCTTCCAGATCGTGAACTTCAAACAAAATATCTAAATCTAGATTGATGGCTTCGTTTGCCATTGTTTTCAATTCCTCATCATTCAAACAAGAAGCGATTAGTAAAATTGCATCTGCGCCAAAGGCACGGGCCTCATGGATTTGATACAAGTCAACCATAAAATCTTTACGAAGAATAGGAATATCCACACAATCTCTGGTATCCAGTAGATCTTGTAAAGTTCCTCCAAAAAACGGCTCGTCTGTCAAACAACTAATGGCGCTGGCACCAGCGTTTTCGTACCCTTTGACCACTTGCTCGAGCGTTGCTGGACACTTGAACGATCCTTTAGATGGACTTTGTCTCTTATGTTCTGCAATGATGCCGCTACCGTTCTTTAATGCGTCGTGCATGGATATGGTTTCACGAGTATAATGCGGCATTTCTCTGAGATCAGAAAGAGTTCTTATTTCTTTTCTGATTTTAAGATCAGCGTAGGTTTTATCAGTTATTTTTTTGAGTATATCTTCCAAAAGAGTATTCAGTTTTAGTACAAAGTATTATGACGTTTTATCATCATCATAAGGTGCGGAATAAATTCCGCACCTTATGATGGCGGTGAGGGCTTATTGCATTTCTAATAATTTTTCAAAGCACTCCAAAGCTTTTCCAGATTCTAATGATTCTCTAGCTTTTTCTACAGCCATTAATAATGGTGTTTCTGTTGCTACAGCGATTGCCGTTGCAGCATTTGCGAGCACCACTGATTTTTGAGCATTGGTTGCATTGTTCTCCAGGACATTTTTGAAAATAGTCGCTGCCTCTTCCAGTGTTTCTCCGCCTGAAATTTGTTCCAGAGTAAGTTTCGGTAAATTGAAATCGCTAGGTTTTACATCGGTCACGCCATTGTTACCAGCGATTCTTGTTTTTCCTGTCAAACTCACTTCATCATAACCATCATGTGCGTGCAGTATAGCGTATCGCTTGTCCTTTTCGTTTTGGAAAAGGTATTCGTAATTCCTGGCCAGTTGTAAATTAAAAACACCAACGCTTTGTAATTTAGGTCGTGCCGGGTTTACCAATGGTCCCAACATATTGAAAAACGTTTTGATACCAAGTGCTCTTCTTATAGGCGCCACGGCTTTCATTGCTGGGTGAAATAGTGGTGCGTGAAGGAAACAGATATTGGCCTGATCAATTTGCTTTTCTAGCGTTTCAAAATCATTGGTGAATTTGAAACCCATGGATTCCATCACATTGCTGGAACCACTCACAGAACTTACTCCATAATTACCATGTTTCGCTACTTTCACTCCAGCGCCCGCAGTCACGAAACTGGCAAGCGTGCTGATATTAAAGGTGTTTTTCCCATCACCGCCAGTACCACATAGATCAATAGGGTTGTATTTATCCAGATTAATAATTAAAGCCTGCTCCAACATCGCATCGCGGAATCCAGCCAACTCATCCACAGTAACGCTGCGCATGCCGTAAACCGTAAGGAATGCAGCGATTTGCGAATCGTTGACTTCACCAGCAGTGATGGCTGTAAGGATGTCGTGAGCACGCTTTCGCGAAAGCGTTTTATGTTCAAATAATTCGTTGAGTATTTCCTTCATCCTAGAGTGTTGCTAAAAAGTTCTTAAGCATCGTTTTTCCTTGCGGTGTCATCACACTTTCTGGGTGAAATTGAACTCCGTAAATAGGTAATTCTTTATGTTTCAATGCCATTATTTGACCGTGTTCATCTCGGGCGGTAATTTGAAGTACGTCAGGAAAATCAGATTCTTGTGCGTTCCAGGAATGGTAACGACCGGCTTCAAATTGCTTGTCGACTCCATCAAAGAAGGCACTGTCATCATGTTCCATTACTGTTGCAATGCCATGATAGACTTTTTCAAGATTGACGATCGTACCGCCAAAAGCTTCAGTAATTGCCTGATGTCCCAAACAGATTCCCAAAATGGGAACCGAGTGTTTTACAGTATCGATGATTTCCATCAGTTTTCCCGCTTCTCGAGGTATTCCTGGACCTGGCGACAGAATTATCGCATCATAATTCAGACAATTTTCTGGATTTATCTTATCGTTTCTAACTACGGTCACTTTAGCCTCTAGATCTTCCAGGTAATGGACTAGATTGTAGGTGAACGAGTCATAGTTGTCAATGACTAATATGTTATGGTTGTTATTCATTGACTATGAATTTCCCGTATTCATCTACTGTTGCGGTGGTCGTTGATCCATCTGCACAAGTTGTTGTTATTTCTAAATTGCCGTTGATTACACCATCGCAATTAAGATTTTTGGTCGTGCTAGCCATGATATATGAATCAATTATTTTGAAATCATTACTAAAAGTGCGTAGTATAAATTCAAAAGTGTTACCGTTGAGTTTTGTGTAATTTCTTAAGATAACCCTCATTTCAAACTTATCAGATTTATAAATTTGATTGCCTTTGGATATATCTGCTGACATCACTTTTAGGTAATCTTCTTTAGAGTAAAAATAGTACGCGCTATCTTTTATGATCTCAAATGGCATGTTGGGAACAAATTGAACTTTGCTTCCTTCACTATCTAAAACTGTTACCTCAAATAATGGTTTGTTGTTAGAACATGATGCTATTGCGATTAATCCTATTGCTATTAAAAATGGTTTGATTTTCATTTTGAATTTGCTTGTTGAATCGCCTTTCTCAAGGCGTTGGTTTTATTGTAAACTTCTTGGGTCTCGCTATTTAGATCACTTTCCACGACAACACCTGCACCAGCTCTAAACTGCATTTTGTTATTGCTGGAAAGAATGGTTCTTATAATGATCGCATGATTGAAACTACCATCAAAACCTAAGTAACCTATAGCGCCTCCATAGAACTGCCTTGAAGATTTCTCGTATTGATCAATCAACTGCATGGCTCTAAATTTAGGAGCACCACTCAACGTTCCAGCAGGGAACGTATCACCAATTAATGGAATGCGATCTTCTTCATCTATTACTCCTGTAACGGTACTCACCATATGAATGACATGTGAGTAGAAATGAATATTCTGATAATCGGTTACTTCTACTTCTCTTGCATGGCGACTTAAATCGTTACGGGCAAGATCTACCAGCATGATATGTTCAGCGGTTTCTTTGGGATCGTTTTTCAATTCTTTTGCTGCGGCGAGGTCTGCGGCGTCGTTTCCAGTTCGTTTGTAGGTTCCGGCAATGGGTTGAATGCTTACTTTTTCTCCTTTAATAAGCAACTGCGCTTCTGGCGAGGAACCGAATATTCTGAAATTACCGTAGTCAAAATAAAAGAGATAAGGACTAGGGTTTATTGCTCTCAACTGGCGATACACATTAAAATCATCACCTGTATATGCTTGGGTAAACTTTCTGGAAAGTACGATCTGGAATACATCACCACGTTTGCAATGTTGTTTTCCTTTTTCAACGAGTTCCTTAAAATCTGAATCGGTCATTTCAGAACTCTCTGGCCCGTCAGTGAAGAAATCGAATTTGGCAATGTCACGATGTTGGATAATATTTATCAGGTTTTCCATCTTTGCAATTCCATTTTCATAGACATGATCAAAAACATATAGCTGATTATGATAATGGTCAAATACCAGTACATTCTGAAATACTTGATAATGAACTAACGGAATTGCCTCGCTTTCTATGTGCTTTTCAGGATCAAAAGCAATGTTTTCAAATAGCTGGACAGCATCATAACTTAAATATCCAAATAGCCCATTTGTAGGAAATGGAAAGTCTGCGTTTCCTGGATCAAATCTATTTTTGAAATCTTCCAACCCCTTAACTAAATCATAATCTATAGAAAATGATTGCTCCTCTATTTTTGAGTCTGGAGTTGTGATGGATACTTTTTCATAATCAATCTCAAAGGTTGCTACAGGATTACAACAAATAAAAGAATAGCTGTTGCTGCGCTGCCCATACTCATTACTCTCCAGCAAAATGCTGCCTGGATACTTATCACGCAGCCTCATGTAAATTCCTACAGGAGTCATCGTATCTGCAAGAATTACTTGATGAGAAGTATTTGGTTTGTAAATTTTCATATTTAATTTTTAGATCGAACGTTTGAAACAAAAAAGGCCTGCCGTTAAGCAGACCTTGTATAGTTATTCATACGGGCAACTTCACGGCTGTTGAGCTATGTCGTTCCACCACCAAGTATGATTTGTTCTTTCCATTGAAGTGTAAAGATAATTACGCTTTCGCGAAAGCGCAAACTTTTTAAACCCTCATTTTAGTATCCATCATCGTGAACACCAGCAACCGCTCTACCAGATGGATCGTTCATGTTTTTAAATGCCGCATCCCATTCCAGGGCAATAGGAGTCGAACATGCCACTGATTTAATTGAAGGTACGCAACTCGCTGCGGCATCGCTAGGGAAGTGGTCTGCAAAAATGCTGCGGTAATAGTATTCTTCTTTGTTTTGTGGTGGGTTGATCTTGAATTTGAACTTTGCACTCTCCATCATTTCGTCGGTAACCAACTCGTTTACCGTTTCTTTTAACGTGTCGATCCAGCTGTAACCAACTCCATCACTGAACTGCTCTTTTTGTCTCCATGCAACGCTCTTTGGAAGGTAATCCTCAAAGGCCTGGCGCAGGATGTGTTTTTCCATTTTACCATTTCCACACATTTTATCTTTTGGGTTGAGACGCATCGCCACATCCATAAATTCCTTGTCCAGGAAAGGTACTCGACCTTCAATACCCCAAGCAGCTAATGATTTGTTTGCCCTCAAGTTATCGTATAGGTGTAGTGTATCCAGTTTGCGGACGGTTTCTTTATGAAATTCCTCAGGGTTGGGAGCTTTGTGAAAATAAAGATAGCCACCAAAGATCTCGTCACTTCCTTCACCAGAAAGAACCATTTTGATCCCCATGGATTTTATGACTCGAGCTAGAAGATACATGGGAGTTGATGCTCTTACCGTGGTAACGTCATAAGTTTCCAAATAATAAATAACATCCTTTATGGCATCAAGACCTTCTTGAATGGTAAAGTTCACACTGTGGTGAACCGTTCCTATATGTTCTGCAACAGTTTCTGCTGCGGCAAGGTCTGGACTTCCTTCTAGACCTATAGCAAAAGAGTGCAGCTGTGGCCACCAAGCATCTGCATAATCACCTGACTCAATACGACGTGCCGCATATTTCTTTGCAACGGCGCTAACGATAGAACTGTCCAATCCTCCTGAAAGTAAGACGCCATAGGGTACATCACTCATCAAGTGTCTGTGCACACTGTCTTCCATTGCTTTACGTAATTCCTTGACTGAACTCTCATTATCCTTTACCGCAGAATAATCCTTCCAATCACGCTCGTACCATTTTGTAAATTCTTTATCCTCACTATAATAATAGTGTCCTGGAGGGAATGGTGCAATCTCATTACAAGTTCCTTCCAGTGCTTTAAGTTCGCTAGCGACATAAAATTGTCCCATTTCATCAGTCCCATAATACAATGGAATGATTCCTTGATGATCACGAGCGCAAAGGAAAACGTCTTTCTCGCTATCGTAAAGTGCAAAACTGTACATTCCATTAAGATCGTCCATGAAGTTGACACCTTTGTCTTGATATAAAGCAAGAATCACTTCACAATCAGACTTTGTCTTGAATTGATAATCATTATACTCTTCACGTATTTTTTGATGGTTGTAAATCTCACCATTGACAGCAAGTACTATTTTACCGTCAGGACTATATAATGGCTGTCCTCCAGATTGCGGATCAACAATAGTCAAACGCTCGTGCGCCAGAATAGCTTTTTCTCCACAATAGATTCCGGACCAGTCTGGTCCACGATGTCTCAATTTTTTTGAAAGCTCCAGAACATCTTGTCTCTGGCTTGCGCTATCTTTTTTAAGTTCAAATACTCCTACGATTCCGCACATAATGGTTGGTTTTTAAATGAGAAAAGGTCTACTGTGAAGTAGACCTTTTTGATTTGTTTTAAATACCAGGAACTACCTCACGTAAGTGATGGATTATTATTAGTTCTGATATTATTATTAATTAACATAACATGACAAACATAATTAAAATTATATTGTAAACAAATTTAATATCATCAAAGGGTAATGAATAAGTATTTTAAAGTACTGGGGCCAGGATTAATTTTTGCTAGTACAGCAATAGGAGTAAGTCATTTGGTACAAAGCACTAGGGCTGGAATGATTTACGGATTTGGGTTTTTAATAGCCATTATCGTTATCAATATTTTGAAATACCCCTTTTTTGAATATGGAACTCGCTATGCGGCAGGTTCTGGGGAAAGTCTTATTGATGGTTATAAAAAGTTAGGACGATGGGCGATCTGGTCCTATTTTTTTGTGATGATCATCAGTTTGTTTTTTGTGAGTGCGGCCGTTTTCAATGTAACCGCTGTTTTTATGAAGGAGCTTTTCCAACTTCATGATATTGGTTTCACGCTATTGCCGTTGGCCCTAGTTATAATTTCTTGTTTTGGGATTCTGGCTTTCGGGAAATATCAGTTATTGGATACCATCATTAAGGTGGTAGGTTTCTTGATGATTATTTGTACAACAGTAGCTTTTGTATTGGTGCTTTTAAAAGGTCCGTCCACAGCATCTGCATCCTTTGTCTCTCCAGACATGTGGTCGTTTTCCACAATACCTTTTGCTATTGCTCTTATGGGTTGGATGCCTACAGCGCTAGATTTAAGTACATGGAATAGCCTATGGACACTGGAAAAGCAAAAGTCCTCTGGTTACAAATCAACCGTCAAACAAGCTACAAGAGAATTTGGTTTAGGATATTTTATTAGCGCGATACTCGCTATAATGTTCTTGACTTTAGGTGCATATCTCGTTTATGGAACTGATACCGTAGCATCTTCAGGAAGTGCAGATTTCTTCAATCAGGTCATAGGTCTTTTCACAGGCGCGATAGGCGAGTGGTCCTATTATATAATTGCTATAGCTGCATTTTGTATCATGTATGGAACAAGCATAGGTGTATTAGATGGCTACAGTAGGGCATTCAAAAGAACTAGCGAGGTACTATTCTATAAAAGCAAGCAAAGTAGCGGTAGATGGTTCATAGGAGCATTAATAGTCACCGCTTTAGGAGGTTTCTCAATCAATTATTTTCTTAGTGATAATCCAAAAGGGTTTCTACTACTCGTAGATATAGCCACAATTCTTTCATTCCTATTTGCTCCTATAGTAGCCGTACTCAATTATAAACTGGTGACAAATAAAGAATTCCCAGAAGAACATCAACCTAATCTCTTGATGAGGTTGATTTCTCTTCTGGGAATTATTGTACTAATCCTATTCTCAATAGTATTTATAATATACTATCTAGGCTTTTTTGACTAGTGGCTCACGCCATCTTTGATAATACCTTTAGGTACTGCTGCAGCAAACCTTCTCCATCTAGGGATCGATACATTCTGAATGTATCCATTATTTGGATTGTTCTCTGCATAATCTTGGTGGTAATCTTCTGCCACATAGAATTTCTGGAAAGGCTTCACCTCTGCAGCGACATCATATCCATCAGCTTCTAATTCTTCAATTTTTGCATCGATAATTTGTTTTTGTTCTGCGTTTTGATAGAAAATGATACTACGGTAAGATTCTCCGCGATCTGGTCCTTGTCCGTTTACTTGTTCCACATCTTGTGAGGCAAAATAAACGTCTACAAGAGTCTTGAAAGAAACTACGTCTGGATTATATATAACCTCGTTTGCTTCTGCATGGTCAGCGTGATTTTGATACGTGGGGTTTGTGGAACTACCACCACTGTATCCAGATACCGCTTCGCTCACTCCTTTGACACTTTCAAATATCTCTTCAACACACCAGAAACAACCACTTGCGAAATAGGCCTTCTCCATTCCTTCCTGATTAACAGCAACCTCAACTGGTTCTGTATTCATGGCAGCATCATTTTGCTCCATGTCTTTATTTTGTTGATTGCAGCTGTTTGCTGCAAACATCAATAGTATGATACTTATAAATTTCATGATCTTGAATTTTATCCAAAAGTAGATGGAGTACAGCGCTTATCCCGCTAAAACCTAGTTAAAACTAAAAACCCTTTAAGAACAAGTCTTAAAGGGTTTAGAAAATAACATTTAGATTTTCTAGAATTTAGATTTTGTCAAATGTAGTACTCATTTTTTCAGCTTGCTCGTGAGCTAATGCTGCATCTACTAATATTCTTCCAGAGTGCTCGTCAGTTATGATTTTTTTGCGTGAAGCAATCTCAACCTGAACTTGTGGTGGTATCGTAAAGTAAGATCCACCTGAAGCACCTCTTTCAATAGGCACTACCGCAAGGCCATTCTTTACATTCTTTCTAATACGTGCGTAAGCCTTCATCAATCGTGGCTCAATACTATCTGCATGATCGCTAGACATTTTCAAAAGAGCTTGCTCTTCCTTTTCAGTTTCCTTAAGGATTTCCTTAAGTTCTGCCTGCTTGTGCTTTAAGTGATCTGCACGAGTGTCAAGACGTTCCTTGCTCTCTGCAATAACCTCATTTTGCTGTTCTATCTGAGCCTTGAATTCACGTATGTGCTTTTCTGCTAGCTCCATTTCCAATTCCTGAAATTCAATTTCTTTTGACAAAGAGTTGAATTCACGGTTGTTACGTACGTTCTTCTGTTGCTCAGAATATTTTTTGATAAGAGTTTTTGCCTCTTCAATCAAATTTTTCTTGCCTTTGATCTGCTCATTGAGCTCTTCTAGATGTGTATCCAGTTTTGCAAGACGTGTTTTCAATCCTTCCACTTCATCTTCAAGATCTTCAACTTCTAGTGGTAATTCCCCACGAACGTTGCGTATCTCATCAATTCTAGAATCGATTAATTGTAGGTCGTAAAGTTCTCTTAACTTGTCTTCTACAGTTGCCTCGGTCTTTTTTGCCATCTGTCTATGTGTAATTTACAGGGTTTGTTTGCGTCTGTGCGCAAAGGATTGCAAAACTACTAAATTTCTCGCTAATATGTTCCTGCAAAAGGTTTTTTGTGAACTGCTCACTTTCGTAATGTCCTACATCGCAAAGTAATAGGTCTTCGCCTTGGAAAAAGTCGTGATATTTCAAATCTGCCGTGATATAAGCATCTGCACCACAACTAATTGCGTTTTTGATAGCAAAGGAGCCAGAACCACCTAGTAGGGCAACTTTTTGGATATCTCGCTTTCGCGAAAGCGAACTTCTTACCACACCACTTTTAAATACCGTCTTTGTGAACTTCAAAAAGTCATTACTGGACATGGGGTTTTCCAAATTACCAACAGCGCCCAAGCCGATTTTTGAATATTCATTCTCCAAAGTTTCAACGGAATAAGAAACTTCCTCATAAGGATGGTTCTCCCACATGGCTTGAAGAACACTTGATTCTTGATGAGATAAAAAGGTTACTTCTAATACAGCTTCCTGTACAGTTTCTCTTTTGTTTTTTTGACCTCTAGATGGGTTGCTATGATCGTTACCCATGAAGGTGCCTTTGCCATCTAAAACAAAACTACAGTCGGTATAATTGCCCAATTGTCCAGCACCACACGAAAAAAGAGCCTCTCGCAGCTCATCTACATTCTCTCTGGGTACATGAATTTGAAGTTTTTTGATGACTGACTTTTCTGGAACGAGTGTTTTTACGTTTTGAAGTCCCATCTCATGAGCCATGCGATAGCTCACACCACCGTGAGCCATATCTAGTGCGGTGTGTGTTGCATAGATCGCGATGTTATTCTTAATCGCTTTCAAAACGGCTCGTCTTACATAATCAGTTGGCTTTAAATGCTTCAATCCAGAGAAAATAATAGGATGGAAGGTGACGATTAAATTGCAATTTCTTACTATAGCTTCATCAATCACTGTTTCCAGACAATCAAGAGTAATGAGGACTCCAGTAACTGGAGTGTTCGATTCTCCTACCAGCAGTCCTACATTGTCAAAATTTTGAGCGTAGTGCAATGGAGCCAATTGCTCTATATGATCAGTAATATCCTTGATTTTCATAATTGTCTTAAAATAGTAAAGATAAAATTTAAGCTACTTTTGAGATCATGGCAGGCTTGCGATTTTTACTATATCCTTTTTCCATTATATACGATGGAGTTACAAGTTTACGCAATTATAGCTTTGACAAGGGCTGGCTTCAGTCAACCTCTTTTGACATTCCTATTATTGCTGTTGGAAACTTAAGTACTGGCGGCACTGGTAAAACTCCGATGATCGAGTATTTATTAAGACAATATAGCGACAAACAGGTGGCTGTTTTAAGTCGCGGCTATGGTCGTACATCAAAGGGTTATCGAGAGGTTGTGGAAACGAGTAATGTTGCTCAAGTGGGCGATGAGCCTCTACAATTCAAACTTAAGTTTAAAGAGAAGGTTGTTATTGCGGTATGTGAGAAGCGACTAGATGGAATACACCAATTATTGAAGGATCATGATTTAGATCTGATCTTATTGGATGACGCCTATCAACATAGATATGTGCAGGCATCTCAATATATATTGTTGACCAGCTATCATCAACCTTATTATTCTGACTTTTTGTTACCGGCTGGTAATTTAAGAGAGGCAAGATCAGGTGCTGATCGAGCTCAAAGTATCGTAGTTACAAAATGCCCAGATTCTCTGGATTTAAAAGAAATGAATGCAATCCGAAATAAAATTGGAGCACGTTCACACCAACAAGTTTATTTTTCAAAAATATCTTATGACGATAAAGCTGTTGGGATTAAAAGCTCTATCGCGCTTTCAGAATTAGAAGGTAAATCGGTCACAGTTCTCACGGGAATTGCAAAACCAGCGTATTTCGTTGAATTTCTAAAGAATTTTACACAAGTCAAGCATCTCAAGTTTCCAGATCATTATGCTTTCCAGGATAAAGATGTAGAAGCATTTTCCAATCATGAACTTATTATAACTACCGAAAAGGATTACGTACGGCTAAAAGAATTCCAGCTCGAAAATTTATATTATGTAGGGATTAAAACTGCCTTTGTTGGAGAAAAACTAAAGCTTAGTATATCTGATAGTTTGTAAAAGCCTTTTGAATTTTATCAAAAAACTCATCCATCTTGAATGGTTTAGGAATGATATCATCAAAACCTATCTCGTAAAATTCTTTTTCAGACTCGTCTAGAGTTACTGCCGTTAACGCTATAATAGGTAGTTCACGATCAAATTTGCGTACTTCACGTGTACACTGCTTTCCATCCATTCCTGGCATATGAATGTCCATAAGAATAAGGTCGTAGGTATTGTCCTTGATCTTACCTAAGGCTTCTATACCATTGTTTGCGATATCACAATCAAAATTCTTTCCTTCCAGAATCTTGCGAGTAATCATCTGGTTGATTTTGTTGTCCTCAACGATTAAGATCTTTTTAGATATAAGCTCTGTAGCGGTTGCTTTTTTAAGGCCAATAACATCTTTGTTCTTATTGTCAGATGGTTCTAAATTTTCAGCGTTTGCTCTATCTTTTTGTTGATTTTCATCATCAACGATTGAAGTAGGTTCAGGTTCTTGCTTCTCCGTATTTATCGGAGCAATTGGAGCTTTCTTGCTTTCAGGTTTTGCTGTTCTGACTGGCTTTTTATATTCTGGATATTCTTCTTCTGGAGCGGTATCAAAAATCTTCAGATTTTTATCCTCGTAGAATTTGTTTGTGTCTGGTAATTCAAACCATAGGTCAAATGAGAAGATACTACCACGACCTATTTTACTGTCTAGATTAATTTGACTTCCCATTAAGGAGACTAGATTTTTTACAATAGCGAGGCCTAATCCTGTACCGCCATATTCTCGAGTCGTGCTTGAACCTTCTTGAGTGAAGTTATTGAAGATGTCCTGTTGTTTCTCTTCAGAAATTCCTTTACCGTTATCTTCTACTTCAAAATGGATAAGGCATCGATCTTCAACCTGTTTAACTTGATCAACTCTAATCCATACGTTTCCATTCTTGGTAAACTTGATCGCATTACCTACTAGGTTGATTAATATCTGTGACATTTTTACCGGGTCACCTTTAATACGACTTGGAATGCTGTTGTCAAACTCGAGGCTCAAGCTATTACCTTGATCTTTGGATTGATTAGACAATGAAGTCGTAATATCTTCCACTCTTTTCTTAAGATCGAATGGTATTTGTTCCAACTCAACTTTGTTTGCCTCTAGCTTATTGAAATCAAGAATATTGTCAATTAATGAGAGTAAATATTCTCCCGAAGATTGAAGTGTCTCAAGGTGTTCACGTTGATCATGTCTCGGCTCAGTCTCTAAAAGTAAATGTGTAAGCCCAGTAACAGCATACATAGGTGTGCGCAATTCATGCGTGATAGTAGATAAGAAATCTGCTTTAATTTTTGCAGCATCTTGTGCACGGTCACGTTCATCAATAAGCGCAGAATTTTTACCTTCTAATGTTTGATTACTTTTTGCACGCAGTTTGTTATTCTTGAACAATGACATTGTCAGAAGCGATAGTAGTGTGAGCAAAACAAAAAACAGAATGTTTTGAAAACCGCGTCCTTTTAATTTAATCTCTTGATCAGAGATGACTTTGTTTTTTGCTAGAATCTGTTGTTCTAGTTCGCTGACTTTTTCAATGGAACCAATTGAAATTGCATTGCTTGATGTGTCAGTAAACTGATCTTCTCTAAGCTGTTGGTATTTTTCTAGAAAAATCATTGCTTGTTCAAAATCGCCCAGTCCTTTTGCTATGGTAGATTTTAGATAATAACAACTTAAGGTAATGCCAGTAAATCCATAATTATCAGCGCTTGCGAGAGCTTGATCAACGGTTCTGTTAGCATTTTCAAATTCGCCATTTTCAAAATAAGTCTCGGCGAGATTGAAGGTCGATTTTGACTCAAAATAGAACAAGCTTTGTTCCCTTAATTGAGGAATTATTTCCTGATAAATGGAAAGTGCTTGAGTATAATTGGCAGTACTTAAATATAAATTTGCAAGAAGGTACCGTGCTTTTAGAGCGTTGACGGCATCCTTTGATTTGTCTAGAGCAATATTTATCGTTTTCAGAATCTCATCTGCTTGGAGATATTCTTTATTTCTAATGTAAATATCAGCCTGTATAAGTAATAACTCTACATAAGATGCCGAGGTTATCGGAATTTGCTTTTTGAGTCGGTCAATGTTTTTTTGAGCCTGCTCAAGTTGTCCTGTGTAGATGAAGAAATTTGATTCTACAACCTCTGTATTTAAATAAATAAGAGAGTCGCTCGCTATTTCTTTTGCGGCTTGTAGTGTTCTTTGAGCTTCAGGGAAACGGTTGCTTTGTAGTTCTAGATTGGCACGTTCAAGCATAGCATCAACCGCGATCTGCTGGCCTTCCTGGGATAGCCTGCTGTCCGGTTCCTGCGCCATTCCATTAGTCCCTAATAATAGGATGGCAAAAGTTAAAAGCAATACTCTTTTCACAAAATAACTTGAGTAACAAATATAACTGCTATGTATAAAGAAGCGGAATCTGCTAGCTTTTTAGGCCTTAAATCCTCCGTTAATCGATAAAAAATTGTGGTGCAGAGCTCATTTTAAGGAATGTAGCCTTGAAACCATGTCCATTAATCTGCTAGAATAACCGCTTTCGTTATCGTACCAACCTATGATTTTAACCAATTTCCCTATCACAGAGGTCATTTGACTATCATAAATACAAGAAAAGGGTGATCCAGAAATATCTATAGAAACCAATGGTACATCAGTGTAGCTGAAGGTGGAAGGATTCGCTTTCGCGAAAGCGTAAAATGCATCATTCACCTCATCTACGGTAACTTCATTCTTGACATTAATGGTCATATCAGTCAGGCTGCCATTGGGAACCGGCACACGAATACCGCAACCACCTATCACATCGCTTAAATGCGGAAATATTTTAGTCAAAGCTTTGGCGGCTCCAGTAGTTGTAGGTACTATCGACTGCCCAGCTGCTCTCGCGCGGCGTAAGTCTTTATGTGGTTGATCATGCAAACTCTGGTCCGTGGTGTAACTATGAACGGTGGTGATATATGCCTGCTCCACACCACAGAGCTCGTCTAGAACCTTAATCAGCGGCGCTGCGTTGTTAGTAGTGCAACTTGCATTTGACACAATCAAATCATCAGCTTCAAGGATATGATCATTCACTCCCAACACCACGGTTTTTATATCGTCGTCAGTAGCGGGAGCACTTAAAATGACTTTAGAGGCTCCAGCTTTTATATGTTTTTTAAGCTCTATTATGGATTTGAATTTACCAGTGGACTCTATCACAATGTCGATATCGCCCCATTGTAAATCTTCCAATTTTGCTTGATGGGTAAACTTAATATGTCTATGATCAATGATTAATTGGTCCTTATCATGTGAGATATCATTAGGTAATACACCGTGTATGGAGTCATACTTGACAAGATGTGCCATAACTTCAATAGACGCCAGATCATTGATGGCCACTACCTCGATTTCTGGATTGGAAAGCGTTGATCGTAAAAAAGTACGTCCTATACGTCCAAAACCATTGATGGCAACTCGTATCATAAAGAGATTCTAAATTCCTAAATCAGGATTAAAGGATGTGCTTGTGAGCCTTGTAAGAACTGCGCACTAGTGCGCCGCTTTCTACATGTCTAAAGCCCATTTCAAGACCTAAGGTCTCATATTTCTTGAATT
Source organism: Nonlabens sp. Hel1_33_55 (assembly GCF_900101765.1). Taxonomy (NCBI): domain Bacteria; kingdom Pseudomonadati; phylum Bacteroidota; class Flavobacteriia; order Flavobacteriales; family Flavobacteriaceae; genus Nonlabens; species Nonlabens sp. Hel1_33_55. Next base: position 1,920,400 of record NZ_LT627735.1, on the reverse strand, counting down.
GCTCAGGAGTAATAAATTCCTTTACCGGCAAGTGTTTTTTTGAAGGTTGTAGATATTGACCTATTGTTACAACGTCTACATTATTATCTCTAAGATCTTCCATTGTTTGAATGACCTCAGCTTCCTGTTCGCCTAAACCTAGCATGATACCAGATTTAGTGCGATTGATTCCTTCTTGCTTTAAGTATCGCAACACTTCAAGGCTACGATCATATTTCGCTTGAATACGAACTTCCCTAGTGAGGCGCTTTACTGTTTCCATATTATGAGAAACCACCTCTGGATTTGCCGCTACAATACGATCAATATTTCTGGTGACACCTTGAAAATCTGGTATCAAAGTTTCTAGTGTAGTGGTTGGGTTCATGCGTCTCACAGCGGCAACAGTCTCTTTCCAGATAATGCTACCCATATCTTTTAAATCGTCACGGTCCACACTGGTGAGAACTGCATGTTTAATTTCCATTAATTTGATACTGCGAGCTACTTTTTCTGGCTCTGCCCAGTCCACATCTTCCGGTCTGCCGGTTTTTACACCACAAAAACCACATGATCGTGTACAGGTATTTCCTAATATCATGAAAGTCGCGGTACCTTCAGTCCAGCATTCTCCCATGTTGGGACAACTTCCTGAAGTACATATGGTGTGTAGATCGTATTTATCAACGACACCGCGCAATTCCTTATATTTTTGACCTACCGGCAATTTTACACGCAACCATTTAGGTTTTCCCTTGGGTGGTGCTACGCTAGTTTCTGCTGTATTCATAGAACAAAGTTAAGGATTATGTAGTCGATCAAAGAGTTAAAACCTGACTAGTTCCAGCGACTGGGTTGACTCTTTTTATTGGATAGAAAAAGCCCTAATTGCAAACTGACTAAAAGCAGTTCAAGTAGTGGTATGAATGGAATGAGTTCGCTTTCGCGAAAGCGAGATAATCCCTTTCCCAAAATCACCATGACAATCACGTATCTTATAATGACCAGTGATAGAATAGCTTCCCATTGCAATCCAAAGACAAAACCTAGAATCGTAGCAATAAAAAACAAAAACTGAGAAGTGAAAAAGATTCCCAAACTCAATTTATGTTTGAATTTGTAGCGTTTTGAAGTGCTTATATGTCGCTTCTTTTGAATCCACCATTTTTTCCAATTTGTTTTAGGATTGCTTATGGTAAAAGCATCTGGATCAATCACTACAGCGGTATTATTCTTTGTCGCGGCCTCATTTACAAATAGATCATCATCGCCACCCATGACTTTCATATGACTCATAAAACCACTTACATCATAAAACTGTTTTGAAGTGTATGCAAGATTGCGACCTACACCCATATAAGGATTGCCTCTAAAAGCGTATCCTAGATATTGTATTGCAGCAAGCGCGGTTTCAAACCGGATAAGTGCATTGAGCAAGGAGTTTTTAACCTTGTGATAGCCACTATAGCCCAAAACAATAGTCGTGTCGTTTTGCAATGGTTGGCTAATCATTTTTAGCCATTGGTTGCTTGCTGGTTCACAGTCAGCATCTATGAATATAAGGTGCTCATTTACGGCTTTTTTGATACCTAAAGTGAGCGCGTATTTTTTATTACCCCAAAAGGTCTCGTTGTTGACAACGTCAACCATTTTAATTTTGGGATGTTTCTCGACAAAATCTTCAATAACGTATCGCGTATCATCACTGCTAGCGTCGTTAATTAAAATAATTTCAAAATCTGGATGATCTTGAGAAAGAAGTAGTGGGACCAATTTTTTGAGGTTTTCTTCCTCATTTTTAGCACAAACGATTACGGAAACTGGAGTCTTGTTTTCGCTTAGTTTAGATTCCTTGTAATAAGCTACTTTAGAAAAATAGAAGTAAAAGTATATGTTGAGTATGACACATACCAATAGGATGGCATAGAATAATCCTATAGTCATTTATACTTTTTTACCGATGGTATCGCAATTACTTTGTTCTTCTGGAAGCTTGCCGCACATGCCGCAGGCTTGACCATCTTTATTTAGATAAGGATTTTGGCTGGCACAAGTTCCAGCAAATTTACCGTCTTTCTTTCCCCAGATTTTAATCGCGATTCCAGCAAATGCCAATGCTAACAAACCGAATGTGATCAATAGTAATTCCATAATACAAATTTACAAACTAGGCCTCAAACTGTTCCTAGCATTAACACTAATTCTCAATCAGATTAACTTCAGTTTCAATAAGGATACCATAAGTGGTTTTGACCATTTTTTGAATTTCCTTTGCGACATTCAGTATTTCGTTACCAGTTGCATTACCATGATTGACCAGCACCAATGCCTGCTTGTCGTGAATTCCTGCATCGCCATAACGCTTTCCTTTAAAGCCAGATTGATCGATCAACCAACCTGCTGGAATCTTTACGTGTCCTTCATTCACAGCATAGCTAGGCATATCAGGGAATGACTGCAGTAAATCCTGATACTTACCTTTCTCGATGACTGGGTTTTTGAAAAAGCTACCGCTGTTGCCTATGACTTTTGGATCTGGTAATTTGCTGGATCTAATGTTTATAACGGCTTGAGCTACTTTGGCGATGGAAGCCTCACCATCCAGACGCTCCATTTCTTCCTTGATGGCACCGTAATTAATTTTGAGATCGTAATCTGACGTTTCATTCAAATCGGTTAGCTCTAAGGTAACTGAGGTAATTACGTATTTGCCTAATGCTTCATTTTTAAAAACAGAATCTCGGTAACCAAAATTGCATTCGGCCGCCGTTAAAGTCCTCTTCATACCTGATTCTAAATCCATGACCTCGCACGACACAAACACATCTTTCAATTCGACGCCATAGGCACCAATATTCTGTATTGGTGCGGTACCTGTATTGCCGGGAATTAGCGCAAGGTTTTCAATTCCTGCTAGATTATTTTCTACGCAATAAAGGACGAGTTTATGCCAGTTCTCACCTGCGGCAACTTTTAGTTGGACCAGGTTGCCATTAGCTCGAATTCTTTCGATTCCAGTCAAATTGATGTGGAGAACAGGTTTTTCAATATCGTTAAGAATGAGCATGTTGCTACCACCACCTAAAAGGAATTTATCGCTGCCATGAAAATAGGCCAACGCTTCTTTGAGTTGTTGCAATGTGATTATTGAGGTATACGCTTTCGCGAAAGCGGAAATACCAAATGTGTTGTGCTCCTTAAGAGGATAGTGATGGAAAACCTCAATCACGATAAATACTCCTTGAGTCCTTTTTCTAAAATATTCACTGCTTTTACCAACGATTCTTTTTCTAAAACGTAGGCAATTCTTATTTGGTTCTTACCCATTCCTGGTGTACTATAAAAACCTGCTGCTGGTGCCACCATAACAGTTTCACCTTCAAATTCAAACGATTCCAACAACCATTGGGCAAAGACATCTGTATCCTCAACGGGTAATTGTGCAACGCAATAGAACGCGCCACCTGGATTTGCCACTTCAACACCATCAATTTTTTTCAAACTTGAAATAAGGATGTCACGGCGTTCTATATATTCTTGAATGACATCATCAAAATAAGACTGAGGTGTGTCAAGAGCAGCCTCTGCAGCAATTTGTGCAAAAGTAGGAGGGCTCAATCGCGCCTGCGCAAATTTCATTGCTGCTGCAATGACTTCTTTATTTTTTGAAACCATGCAACCTATTCTTGCGCCACACATGCTGTAACGCTTGCTCACACTGTCAATCATTATGGCGTGATTTTCTAGACCCTTTTGATTAAGCACGGAATAATGCTCGCGACCGTCATAGGCGAACTCACGATAAACCTCATCTGCCACTAGAAATAGATCATGCTTCTGTACTAACGCAGCCAACTGATCCATCTCTTCTTGAGTATACAGATAGCCTGTTGGGTTCCCAGGATTACAGATCAAAATGGCTTTTGTCTTGTCGGTTATCAATTTTTCAAATTCGGCTATGGATGGTAGTGAAAAGTTATTTTCAATAGATGTGGAGATTGGTTTTACCGCCACGCCACTAGCTGTTGCAAACCCGTTGTAGTTGGCATAGAAGGGTTCTGGAATGATAACCTCGTCACCGTAATCGCAAATACTTCCCATGGCAAACAGTAAAGCTTCGCTACCACCAGTAGATACTATGATATCATCTATGGATAAGTTCATACCCAATTTGTTGTAATGTGATATCAACTTTTCTCTATAACTCAAGTTTCCTGCACTATGACTATATTCAAGAATTGTCATATCATTTTGTCGTACCGCATCAATCGCCTGTGGTGGTGTCTTGATATCTGGTTGACCTATATTGAGTTGATATATATGAGTTCCTCGTAGTTTTGCAGTCTCTGCAAATGGTACGAGTTTACGAACTGGAGATGAAGGCATTGACCTTCCTTTTTCTGAAATCTGTGGCATGGAATTATTTTTGCAATACAAAGGTAAGAATAGGGTATCGCACGCTCAAGTGCGATAGCTTATATTTAATACTATGAGTCGATATTTAATTTGTTTGGTAGCTTTTCTGAATGCATTCTGTGCCTTGGGGCAGGAAGGTTTTCAATTACCAGAGGATGTTGATAAAATCACCATTCCTTTCAAACGATCAAATAACTTGATCATCATCCCAGTTAAGGTAAATGGCACACCTTTAAACTTCATTTTGGATACAGGCGCGTCACATTCCATAATTTTTAATCTTGAAAAAGTTGATTCAATTAATGTCCAAAAAGGGAATAAATTAAAAATTTCTGGCTACGGAAAGAGAGACCCTTTTGAAGTCTACTATAGCAGTAAAAATCAATTAGAATGCAATGGTTACTATTCTAACAATGCCAACCTTTTTATAATGGCAAATGATAATATTAACCTTTCAGGGTTTCTTGGTGTTGATATTCATGGATTAATGGGGTATGATTTTCTATCAAATTTTTTAGTGGAGCTAGATTATCAAAAAAGTGTAGTGAACATACATGGCGGAAATTCAAAAATCAAACGAAGACTTAGAAGATCCACAAAAATTCCTATCAAAATCGAAAAACGAAAGCCTTATGCGATTACTGTTATAGAAAATAATGATGGTCGTGCCAACCTCAATACACTGATTGATACTGGTAATGGTGATGCCATGTGGATGCTACCACCATTAGAAAAATCAATCATACCGAAAAAGGGATTTCCTGATTTTTTAGGGACAGGATTAAGTGGCAAGGTAAAGGGAATGCGATCAAAAGTTGATCAGCTTTCTTTAGGAAAGCATCAACTGAATGGAGTAACAGTTTCTCTTCCAGAATTAGAAAGCCTCGTCAACTATTCTACTGATACAAATCAGCAATTGGATTTTAAAGGTTCCGTTGGTGGTGAAGTATTGAGCAGATTCAAAGTTTTTCTAGACTATCAAAACGAAATGATGTATCTAAAACCTCGAGAAAATCTTAAGAAAGGTTTTTATTATAACATGGCAGGAATTGAATTAATTGAAGGTGATTTACAGGTATTCTCAACCATTGAAGATGTCAAATTGAAAGAGATAAATGATGGATACAGAAATGTTAGTAATGATGGATCAAATCTAATTTCCAAAAGAAAAGTGATAACGTTGGCGCCAAGGATATTTATCAATTACGTAAGACCTGATTCTCCTGCAGCAATTGCTGGACTAAAAGTTGGCGATGAAATTTTGAAAGTAAATAATACATCTCAGGCTAATTTGAGAATAGATAAACTCTCGAGTAAATTTTACAGTAAACCTTATTCTAACATAAAATTTTCAGTAAAGCGCGATGTAGAAATCTTCAAAGTAAAATTCCAATTGATCCCTTTGATCTAAAATTCTATCTATTCGACTACCGTACCTTTTAGCTTCAATGCTATAATTCCAGGTGTAGAATTCCCTTTAACAGTAAGAGTCTTTACAATAGGTCCTAATTTTTTAGTATCATAGGTAACTACAATTTTCCCTTTTTCACCAGGCTCGATAGGCATATCTGGTTTAGAGATGATGTCACAAGTGCAAGAAGAAAATATATCAGAAATCACAAAAGGTTCGTTACCTGTATTCGTAAACAAAAAAGTGCGTTTTCCATCTTCACCTTTTTTAATAGAACCGTAATCAATCACTTTGTTCTCAAATTCAATAGAAGTGGATCCAGCAGTTTGTGCAACCGACGTAAATCCTGAAAAGACGATAAGTACAAAAAATAAAATAGGTTTCATAGCCTTTGATTTTTATAAAAGTAATCATTGTTCATTAATGCCTGCTTGTTGGCTTATGATTTAAGTTATAATTACTTTTGCTACCTAATTCCAATAATTAAGCCAAACATGTCTCAAGCATCCAAATACGATTCCAAAACTGCCGAAGATAAATGGTACAAATACTGGATGGAAAACGACTTTTTCAAGTCGGTGCCAGATGATCGTGAGAGTTACACGATAGTGATTCCGCCACCTAATGTTACGGGTGTTTTACACATGGGTCACATGTTGAATAATACCATTCAGGATGTTCTCATACGTCGGGCGAGGCTCAAAGGATTTAACGCATGTTGGGTGCCTGGAACAGATCACGCTTCCATTGCCACTGAGGCAAAAGTCGTGAAAAAACTGAAGGAGGAAGGCATAGATAAAAATGATCTTACTAGGGAAGAGTTCCTAGACCATGCTTGGCAATGGACACACGAGTATGGCGGAATAATTTTAGAGCAACTTAAAAAATTAGGAGCTAGTTGTGACTGGTCCAGGACTAAATTTACACTGGACGATGATATGTCTCAAAGTGTTATCAAGGTTTTTATAGATCTATACAATAAGGGTTTGATTTACCGTGGTTATCGCATGGTAAACTGGGATCCAGAAGCTCAAACCACACTTAGTGATGAAGAGGTGATCTATGAGGAGCGTAATGGAAATCTCTATTATTTAGAGTATCCAATTAAGGGCTCTGAAGATAAGGTGACTATTGCCACTACAAGACCTGAGACTATTCTGGGTGATACTGCTATTTGTGTGAATCCTGAAGATAAAAGGTACACGCATTTAATCGGTAAAACGGTGGTTGTTCCTATCGTAAATCGTGAGATTCCAGTTATTGCAGATGAGTATGTGGATGTGGAATTTGGAACTGGTTGTTTGAAAATCACACCAGCACACGATGAGAATGATAATAAAATAGGAGAGAAGCACCATCTAGAAGTGATCGATATCTTTAATGCAGATGCCACGCTCAATAGTTTTGGCCTGCATTATGAAGGCAAGGATCGGTTTGAGGTGCGCAAACAAATCTCTCAAGAGCTTGAGGAAAAAGGATATTTAGTCAAGAAGGAAAATCACCTTCACAAAGTAGGTACTAGCGAGCGCACTAAAGCCGTGATCGAGCCTAGACTTTCTGATCAATGGTTTCTCAAGATGGAAGATCTCGCCCAACCTGCTATCAAAGCGGTTAGGGAAGACATCGTTGAGCTACTACCTTCAAAATTTAAGAGCACCTACTTTCACTGGATGGAAAATGTGCGGGATTGGAATATCTCTAGACAACTTGTTTGGGGTCAGCGCATTCCAGCCTATTATTATGGTGATGGAAAGGATGACTTTGTGGTTGCTAGCAATGTTTATGAGGCTGTTACGCTTTCGCGAAAGCGAACTACCAACACCTCTATAACATCAAAAGATCTACGTCAAGAAAGTGATGTTCTTGATACATGGTTCTCTAGCTGGTTGTGGCCTATCAGTGTTTTTAATGGAGTTCTGGAGCCTGAAAATGAGGAGATCAATTATTACTACCCAACTAGAGATCTAGTCACTGGGCCAGACATCTTGTTTTTTTGGGTGGCACGTATGATTGTTGCGGGTTATGAATTGAGGGATGAAAAACCGTTTGATAAAGTGTATTTAACGGGATTAGTTAGAGATAAGCAGCGTCGTAAGATGTCCAAATCGCTTGGGAATTCACCTGATGCTTTAAAGCTGCTTGAACAGTATAGCGCTGACGGCGTTCGGGTTGGTTTGCTATTAAGTAGTGCCGCTGGGAATGACTTAATGTTTGATGAAGATTTATGCCAGCAGGGAAAAAACTTTGTCAACAAGATGTGGAATGCCTTTAGACTTACCCAAGGTTGGGAAGTTAATAAGCAGTTAACACAACCAGATTATGCTGCTCAAGGTATCGCCTGGTATCGCAGTAGGTTTGCTCAAGCAATGGAAGAGGTTGAGGATCATTATTCTAAGTATAGAATAAGTGATGTGCTCATGACCAGTTATAAATTGATATGGGATGATTTCTGTGGATGGTTGCTAGAGATTGTAAAACCAGCTTACCAACAACCTATTGATGCTCAAACATTAGCTGAGGTTATTTCTCTATTTGAAGATAACTTGAGGTTGATGCATCCATTTACTCCTTTTATCACAGAAGAAGTCTGGCAAAGTATTCAGGACCGTCAGCCTAGTGAAGCGCTATGTATCAACACCTGGCCAGAATCTGGGGTTGTTGAGAAAGAACTTTTACAGGATTTTGAAATGGTTCAAGAGGCGATTTCAGGAGTACGTAAGGTTCGTAAGGAAAAGCAGATCAGTTTTAAAAATGAGATTGATTTATTTGTGATCAACAATGAAAACTTATCTGACCGCTATGATGAGCTCATCAAAAAAATGGGGAACATTACTTCTATTAATACTACAGATGAGCAAATTGCAGCAGCTGCAAGTTATCGTGTACGTTCCAATGAATACTTTGTACCACTAGCAGGAAACATTGATACAGAAGCAGAAATCGAAAAGCTGACTACTGAACTCAAACACGCACAAGGATTTTTAATTAGTGTGCAGAAAAAGCTCTCCAATGAGCGTTTTATGGCGGGAGCACCAGAACAGGTAGTTGCTATGGAACGTAAAAAAGAGGCAGATGCCCTGGCTAAAATTGAAACCATTCAATCCAGCCTCACAGCACTAGAGTCCTAAAATATGAATCCGTTTACTTTTATAATTGTGTTTTTTGGAGCCATGATGGTGTGTTTGATCGCGCTCGCGATTTACATCATGAGAAAAAAATAGAATAGACTGTTACCAAGGTTTGGGATACAAATCTTCGATGATCTCGATGTAGCGCTGTTTGGCTTCATTTTTTGACAGCTGTTGTACTTGAATTAAGGCATTCATTTTAAAACCTGATCTTAAATCGTTGGTTTCAAAACTACGATTGCTGACATAGGATTCATCAATGACCCTTTTGTAATAGGCATAAAGATGTAACTGCAGTTCGAGAGGCACCTCGGACTGTTCTTGTGAACTCGCTTTCGCGAAAGCGGCTTCAAATTCTTTATCTAATTCTTCTTCTGTCATTAAAAGTTTGCAAGGATGGACTCGCCGCCGCGAACTTTCTGATTAAGTTCGACCTTAATTTTTGCATCCAGTGGCAAGAAAACATCGACTCTAGATCCAAATTTAATGAATCCGCTGTCAGTTCCTTGAACGACCTCTTCATTTTCAGCAGCATAATTAACGATGCGTTTTGCAAGAGCACCGGCAATCTGGCGATACATAATCTTCACAGTATTTTTATGTTCAACTACCACAGTGGTTCTTTCATTTTCTTCACTGGCTTTAGGGTGCCATGCTACAAGATATTTACCAGGATGATATTTTGAAAATGCTACTTTACCGCCTATGGGATATCTAGTAACGTGAACATTAATAGGTGACATAAACACAGATATCATGATACGCTCGTCCTTAAAGTATTCATTTTCTGAAACCTTTTCAATAACCACAACTTTACCATCAACTGGTGAAACAATAGTAGCATCATCAAGTATGGTCTGTCTTTTTGGATTTCTAAAAAACTGGAGAATAATCACGATAACAAAGAGTGCGAGTATTACCAGAAGAAAATGTAACCATATGGGCATAGGAACGCTAAAAGCCACTCCTACCAGTATGGCAGAAACTATAATAGCGATGATTATGGATGGTGTACCTTCTTTATGAAACATGGTTGATGATTAAAAATGTGAGATATGCAAACGGTGCTGCAAAGATAATACTGTCCATGCGGTCAAATATACCGCCATGTCCTGGCATGATACTACCACTGTCTTTTACGGCAGCTTGACGTTTTATTTTTGATTGGATCAAATCTCCTATAGTACCAAAAAATGCTACCACAAATGCAATGATGGCCCAGTCATAAACAGAATAATCGTCAATCCCTGTAGAAGCCAAATAAAAGTGTAATAAAATTCCAGCAACGATTGCCATTACTAATCCACCTACAAAGCCTTCAATAGTTTTTTTAGGTGAGATACGTTTCATCAATTTGTGTTTTCCTAGCAATCTACCTGATATGTATGCAAAACTATCGTTAGTCCAAATGATTGCAAATATACCAATCAGTAATTCAGGTCTATATGTTTCAACGATGTTGGGTAACAAAGCAAGAAATAAGCTGGAACCTATCAGATATAGAAGTGCAATTATGTGTTTTTTGGTATTGAATAAAGCAATTCTATCGACAAGCACTAAATCCCTTATCAAGTAGATATTTACCAAAAGAGTCGCAATCAGTAAAAGATAGATCACATTTACATTCACTCCTTGCCAGACAATAAAGTAGTAGGCTAATGGCAACATGGGATAAATAACCCATTGCCTAAGTCTAATCATAGGCATTAACTCTACTAAGCATATAAATGCAAACACACAAAATAGGAGGATAAAAACCCATTCAGGTGCATAAAGAGCACTTATGACAACCAATGAGACATAGATTATTCCCGACATAGAGCGAACTAACAATTCTCTCATGCTATAAGTCTTCTAATAGAATGAGATATAATCTCTTGTTAGGTACACCGTAGTTCATAAGATCTTTCTCTTTCTCTTTTGTGGTCTCTTGATCTTGAAAATTTTTGAGGGTAGTAATGTTGGTTGGGATGGAACCGCGGCTATTGTGGTGTTTAATTCCTCTTAAACCTTCACCTATAGATTCTACAATCTGACTAGTACTTGCCAGAACTACAAAAGTGTCTGGTAGTTCTTTCGGTTTATTCTCTTTAATCTGGTTGGAAGAAAACAATATAGCACCATTGTCAGCAATGATATATTCACAAGTGCTTAAAAAAAAGCTGCTATCCCGTAAGTGCTGATTGTAATTTAAATTGAAACCATCAAAGCGTTCCATCAATTGCTCATCATAGCAAAATGCAGGCGTTTCAAAATAGTCATGTTCTACTAGAATATCTTCAAAATGCTGCTGCACTTCATTCTCATCTATCGCATATAGAAAACGTCCACCGTGGCGAGAAAAGTTATGGATAAATTGCTCATCTAGAGGTAGTTTCTCCTCAGGCATATATTTGGATCGTTCAGCAGCTGACCGCCCAGATTCACTGGTGACGGAAACCTTCCTGAAGATTTTTTTAAATATGCCCATTGTCAATCTTACCTATAATCGCAGATTCATGTAAATATAGCTACTTATTTATGGAAGACAAACTATTCTTCCTCGCTTACGTCAGTTACTTCGGTAGTTTCAGGTGCAGCTATTGAACGGCTAGATGATTTTAAAGCTATGGGCTCTTCCTTAACGAAAGCTCGTTTTCCAAATATCTTTTCAAGATCGTCTTTGAATATCACTTCTTTGTCAAGCAATAGTTCAGCTAGCTCAGTCAACTTATCCTTATGTTCTGTTAACAAACTGATTGCTCGTTGATATTGGGCTTCAATAATTTTTGAAATCTCCTCGTCAATAGTAACCGCAGTGGCCTCACTGTAAGGCTTGGTCATATTATACTCTTGTTGACCGCTAGAATCGTAGTAGGTTATATTTCCAACTTTTTCATTCAGTCCATAAATAGTCACCATGGCTCTTGCCTGTTTGGTCACTTTTTCGAGGTCACTTAATGCACCAGTAGATATATTATTGAAGATGACCTTTTCTGCAGCACGTCCACCCATTGTGGCGCACATTTCATCCAGCATTTGCTCTGGACGCACGATTTGACGTTCTTCAGGAAGATACCATGCGGCACCCAAAGATTGACCTCTAGGAACGATAGTAACCTTTACTAGAGGAGCAGCATGTTCTGTCATCCAGCTTACCGTAGCGTGTCCAGCCTCATGATATGCAATCGTCTTTTTCTCACTAGGAGTAATCAACTTATTCTTTTTCTCTAAACCACCAACGATACGATCGACTGCATCAAGGAAATCTTGTTTATCAACAGCCTTCTTGCCTTTACGAGCGGCGATAAGAGCTGCTTCGTTACAAACATTTGCTATATCAGCACCACTAAATCCTGGAGTTTGTCTTGCGAGGAACTCTGTATCTAACTCATTAGCAACTTTTTTGATAGGTCTCAAGTGCACTTCAAAGATCTCTTCTCTCTCACGCACATCTGGAAGGTCTACATAAATCTGACGGTCAAAACGACCTGCTCTCATCAATGCTTTATCAAGTACATCTCCACGGTTGGTTGCTGCAAGAACAATAACATTTGTTCCTGTTCCAAAACCATCCATTTCAGTCAACAATTGATTTAGTGTATTCTCACGTTCATCATTGGATCCAGAGAAATTTGACTTTCCTCTAGCTCTACCTATGGCATCAATCTCATCGATAAATATAATGGCTGGGCTTTTTTCCTTAGCCTGTTTGAAAAGGTCACGTACACGACTTGCACCTACACCTACAAACATCTCCACAAAATCAGAACCACTTAAAGAGAAAAAGGGAACCTTGGCTTCTCCTGCAACAGCTCGTGCAAGTAATGTCTTTCCTGTTCCTGGTGAACCAATCAAAAGGGCTCCTTTAGGAATTTTACCACCTAGGCTAGTGTACTTCTCAGGATTTTTGAGAAAATCAACTATTTCTTGAACTTCCTCTTTTGCTCCTTCCAGACCTGCAACATCCTTAAATGTGGTTTTCACATCTGTTTTTTGGTCAAATAATTTGGCTTTTGATTTTCCAATATTGAAAATCTGTCCACCAGCACCGCCACCAGCACCGCCAGACATACGTCGCATCAAAAATATCCAGATACCTATGATAATTATAAAGGGAAGAAATGTTCCCAATAGGCTCAACCATCCATCATCTTCTGCGTCAAATTTGAGTGTAGTTGGAAGGTTCTTTTCTGTAATAATCTCATCAATTTTTCTTTCAAAAATTTCAAGATCACCATATTCTACGCTGTATTGCGGAATATCACTACCAGCAAGAACACCATCTTTTATGGCTTTGCTATGCTTTTGTAATTTGAGAGCTTCTTGCGTTAGAAAAACACGAGCGATGCTTCGGTTTTTAACCACGACTACTTTGCTGACTTCACCTTCTTCTAAATATTCAAAGAATTCGTTAGGTGTGGTTACCTGTGGCGCTGTTAACTGGCTAGAAACTAAATTATAACCTAGAAACAATAATATAATAGGTACAACAACCCACCAGATACTGAATTTTGGTTTTTGATTAAGAGGCGATCCCATCTTCTTAGACGCCTTATTTTTTGGGGTACTATTTTTATCTTGAGACATTAAGTTTGTTTGTAATTAGTAGGTACTCTCAATATTTGTGGTAACGGCATCGCCCCACAATCCTTCCAGATCATAGTATTCACGTATCTGCTTTTGAAATACATGAACCACTACATCTACATAATCCATAAGCACCCATTCACCTTGAGATGCACCTTCAACATGCCATGCATTTTCTTGAAGTTGCTTGCTTACCTTTCTTTGAACTGAATTTACTATGGCATTGACCTGGGTATTTGAGGTACCATTGCAGATGATAAAATAACTGGTTACCGTGTTATCAATATCCCTTAGATCTAGTATCGTGATATCATTTCCCTTAACATCTTCAATCCCTGCAACGATTTGCGAGATGAGATCATCGGTAGAAACTTTTTCTTTAGTCATTAAAAATTTTTTGTATCCACAAATTTATTCTTTTTTTGAACGCCCTTAAAAATTAGCGGCTTCAAACTTATCCTATTTGTGTCCTTTCAATTAGTCAAAATACATGCCACTGAATCCACTAATGATGAATTGAAATCTCGCTTTCGCGAAAGCGAACTACCTCAACTTACCACCCTACATACAGACCATCAAATTGCTGGTAAAGGTCAAATGGGTGCAAAATGGGTTTCAGAACCATTTAAAAACTTGACATTCAGCATATTAATAACTGATTTGTTACAAGGTTTAACCGATTTTGAGATTAATAAATTCGTTACTGTCACTGTAGTAGAATGGTTGCGCCAAAAATTACAGATTCAAGCAGTTATAAAGTGGCCCAACGACATACTGTCAGTCAATCACAAACTAGGCGGCATTCTCATCGAGAATATTTATCAGCAAAGCGAGCGCCAAGCCACAATCATAGGAATAGGTCTAAACATCAATCAAACTGAATTCATTGATCTCCCAAAGGCAATTTCGATTTCGCAAATCACTGGGAAGACCTGGAGTCTTGATGAGTTGCTTATTAGCTTTATGACTTTCTTTGAGAATAGGTTAACTAGACCGCAAGATTCCATTGAGAGATATGAGTCGCTTTTGTTCAAACTAGGTCGCAAAACGCAGTTTAAAATGGAGGCTCAAACCTTTGAAGCAACGGTTCTGGGAGTTGATACAGACGGTAAATTGAGGCTATTAGTAGAAGGTAAAGAGCAAACTTTTGATCTCAAGGAAGTTTCCTGGATTTATTAAAGCTTCTCGATACCGTTTGCGAGTTGATCAAGAAATTTATTGATAGGGCCTTTAATCATCATGGCCATCATGGCATTAAAATCACCTTCAAAAAATAATTGAGCAGCAGCACCTTTAGGATCTTCTTCAATATCTGCAGTTAGAGTGAAGGATAGTTTATCACCTAAAGAACCCAACACAACCTTTGAATAAGGAGTCGATTCTCTTAGAGCTAATTTGATCTCAGGCATTCCTTTTAAACCGAACAAAAATTTATCATCTCCTAACAACTCAAACTTCGCATCTTCAGGTAGAAGGTGCTTGAAGTTTTCAACTTGTGTCAGAAAATTATATAGTTCTTCGGGAGATTTTTGTGTCTTTGCAACACGACTTTCTAGATTCATAATTATGAGGTAGTGTTATTCCAGTTGCTGGGATCCTTTCTCCAGCTGGTAAGTAATTCTAATGTTTGACTGTCAAAGTGTCCTTGCTTTGTGGCTACCTCGATAAGATGATTGTAGTCACTCAAAACAGTCAGTTCCACATTTGCATCTTCAAAGTTCTGGACTGCAAAATCAAAACCGTAGGAGAAAAGGGCCACCATTCCTTTGATGGTTGCACCAGCTTCCTTTAAAGCGATAGCGGCATTGAGGCTGCTCATTCCCGTACTTATAAGATCTTCAACGATTACTACTTTTTGACCTTTTTCAAGATGCCCTTCTACCTTATTTTGACGTCCGTGCTTTTTTGCTTCAGGTCTTACATAGACAAAAGGTAGGTTCATATAATCTGCTACTAACATACCTATACCTATCGCTCCAGTTGCAACTCCAGCGATAACGTCTGGCTTCCCGTATAGATTATCTATTTGTGAGGATAACTGTTCTCTGAGAAAATTACGGACTGTAGGGTAGGATAGTGTGATACGATTATCACAATAAATAGGAGATTTCCAACCACTGGCCCATGTGAATGGTTTTTGTGGTTGTAATTTTATTGCCTTTATTTGCAACAGCAATTCAGCAGTTTTTATCCCAACATTTTTATCTCTGACCATGCCGCAAATGTATAAAGTTTTTGTCAAAGACATCGCGGTAATCGTGACCTCAGACAAGGATCTTTTTCCTGACCACGATACCTTCAATCTTAAAACGGTCAATTTCAAAAAGTTGATCAAGGCTATAAGAAAAAACAAGGTGGAGAAGCCATTGCTTTATTCTAAAAGTGAAGAAAAGCTTCTTAAACGATTGCACAAAAAAATACCGTTAGTGCTTGCAGCCGGTGGTTTGGTAAAAAATCAAAATGGCGAGTATCTATTCATTCACCGCAATGGAAAATGGGATCTTCCTAAGGGCAAGACAGAGAAGAATGAGAGTATGGAAGAAACAGCTTTAAGAGAGGTTGAAGAGGAAACTGGTGTGCAGAATCTATCCATCGATCATTACATTGCTCCTACTTATCATGTTTTTTCTCGTAACAACAAGTACCGACTAAAACTGACGCATTGGTATGCTATGAATACGGATTATAAAGGTGAGTTGGTACCTCAAGACAAGGAAGGTATTGACCAGGCAGTATGGCTCAATGACGCTCAGGCACGGGAATCTCTAGAGCAAAGCTATGCTAATATCAAAGACGTTTTTCTCAACGATTAATTTAATCTATAGATTGGATAGGTGAGGTAGGCAGATTCATAATTGGGAGATCGCTTATGAAGCCATGATAGTTGAGCGCCATTACTTTTGGCAAAATTCCTGTCTGCTTTTTTCAACGAGTCAAATTCTTTTTCTAGTTCTTCATTTTCGGCTAGCATTTTTTTTGCGGTCGCTTCAAACACATAAGCCGAGTAGCCTTCTTTTTGCTGAAGGATGGTATCAAAAAAGTTCCATTTGAAAAAGGAATCTGCCATGGTAGGCTCCAGCGTTTCCAGAATGTATTTTATTCCAGGTTGTGCTGTAGGTATGATGATATCGCTTTCGCGAAAGCGTACTTTTCCAATCTTCTCACTCACCTTTACATTGCTGTGTGGATAATGACCTTCATAGGCATTACTCGCAGTGTCATAACTCTCAATCTTGTAGGTTCCCACGGTCAAAGTGCTGTCTTTTTCCAATGGTTTCATAATAACATCGTTAAGTCTAAGCAACTCTAGAATTTCCCATCGACCTTGCGGAATCACATAATATTCTGGGACGCGTATGGAATCTCTGGCTTTAAAATAGGTTTGGAAAGGGGCTTTTCTATTGAAGGGCTGATCCCTATCATAGGTTTGTAGTTTGTTTCCAGTTAGCTCGCTTGTTTCATTGATGGCTTCATATCCCAAAAAATTTAGAGTGTCTGCCTTAGTTTCATCCAACTCAAAATTTGATGCGTAAAATGGATTTTCCTGAAATGTTTTAAAGTTGGATTTTCTGACTTCTTTTATCTTTTTGATATCCATGCTACCTATCGCAATCATTTCTTCCATGATGGCTTTAGTTCCCATAACCCTATCTTTGTATGGCTTCAACATATGTGTTTCCACCATCATTCCCAATACGTTCCATAGTGAGGTATAACCCGTTGAATATCTAGGGTAGTCAACAAACTGGCTAAAGCCTTCTTCTGGAGATTGATTGTAAACATTTACATAAGGCGTGATGGGTAAGGATCTTTTTTCCAGAGCATTTTCTAGAGCTGGTTGTAATTGATCATGTAAATAATTTCCAGCCTCGCCACCCAAGCGGTTGTGCTGTGTAAATAAATGGGTAAGCGTGTATTGATAATCTGCACCGTTGCTCACGTGATTATCGATAAAAAGGTCTGGTTTGATCTTGTGAAATGCGGTAGCAAAAGCCCTTGCGTTGCGACTATCTGCTTTTATAAAATCACGGTTGAGGTCGTAGTTTCTCGCATTACCTCTAAAGCCATAAGATTCTGGACCGTTTTGATTGGTTCTAGTGTCTGAATTTCTATTCAATGAACCACCGATATTATAAATAGCGATGGAGCTAAAAATCACATTGTCATCAACCTTCAAATTTCCCGTTGCAAGATCACGCATTAACATCATGGTGGCATCAATACCATCGCTCTCACCAGGATGAATACCATTGTTAACCATGATTTTTATATGATCCTCATTAGGCGAGCCCCAATCTATAGTATTGTTAGAATAATGAACCAAATGAAGCGGTTTCCCAGCATCTGTAGTTCCAACTTCTTCTAAAGTAATGGTGCTAAAATCTGCTGCGAGTAATTGATAGAATTCTATACATTCCTTATAAGTCGCGGTCTGGTTACCGTTTCCCTTTTCAAATGGTGTAAGATATTCTTTGTCGATTACTGCTTCAGAGCTATTTTCTTCTGCTTTTTTTGTGCAGCTCAGGACAATTAAGGCGATGGCAAGTAGGTAAGTCTTTCTCATTATTTCTCGACAGTTTTAGGTACAAGCAACTTATAGTCGCCATCATTGCGCATCACATCTCTAACTATAGAAGATGAAATATAACTGGTTCGTACGCTGGTAAGTAAAAATACAGTCTCGATCTCACTCAATAATCGGTTGGTGTGACCTATGGCTTTTTCAAATTCAAAATCTGCAGGATTGCGCAGTCCTCTTAGGATGAATTGGGCATCTTGCTGTTTACAGAAATCAACGGTCAATCCAGAATAGGTCATCACCTTGATTTTAGGTTCTTCCTTATATAGTACATCAATAAAGGCAACGCGTTGCTCTAATTCGAACATATATTTTTTGTCGGCATTGATACCTATGGCGATGATGATCTCATCAAAAAGATTCAGTCCACGATTTATGATATCGCTGTGCCCCAAAGTTATTGGGTCAAAACTTCCTGGAAATACGGCTCTTTTCATTTTTTGTGGTTTAAGATGGTATCCTCAATTATGGCAGTAAGTACTTCTTGTAAATTCTTACCAGCTGCTTTGATTTGTTGCGGTACGATACTCTCGCGGCTCATTCCTGGGTTCGTATTAATTTCTATAAAATGTGGTGTTCCATTATGAAAAATAAAGTCTGCTCGTGCTAGACCCTTTAATTTTAAGATGGAATAGATGCGTTTGCTCAATTCCTGTACCGCCAGAGTAGCAGACTCTGATAGTCGTGCCGGTGTGATTTCTTGGGCCTTTCCCATGTATTTTGCCTCATAATCAAAGAAGTCGTTTTCACTGACTATTTCGGTTGGTGGTAAGGAGAGAATCGTGTCGCCTATTTGGTAAACGCCTATAGATACTTCCATACCGTCCAGGAATGATTCAATAATGATCTCGTCGTCCACTGCAAATGCGGTTTGTAACGCTTTCGCGAAAGCGGAAACCTCATAAACTTTAGAGACTCCAAAGCTACTGCCGCTACGATTTGCCTTCACAAAACAGGGCAGCCCAACTGCTTCTACAATATTGTCAAAACTGATGTCTTCACCTTGATTGAGGTACAGGTGCTTACCCGTATGAATGCTCCACGGTTTGAGTACCGCAATGCAGTCCCTTTTATTAAAAGTAACGGCAGCTTGATAGGAATCGCAAGAAGTTTGAGGTATACCTAGCAACTCAAGGTAAGCCTGGAAAATCCCATCTTCTCCAGGAGTTCCATGGATTGTGTTGTAAACGGCATCAAAAACGATTTTGTCGCCGTTTAGATTCACTGTAAAATCATTCTTGTCAATTTCTTGATTACCTGCATCGTCCTTAAGAAACCATTTGTTCTTTTCAATGATAATAGGAAATCCCTTAAACAATTTAGGATCTAAATTTTCCATGATAACATTCCCACTTTTAATGGAAATATCTTTCTCACTGGAATATCCGCCCATGATCACTGCAATGTTTCTCATAAAGTTCTCTTGAATTGTAGAGGTACAACAAAGTTACAAAAGGTGTCGTTCTAAGTTAGACCATACATTCTTATCTTTGAGACTTATTTTTAATCCCTATTTGAGGCTCTCGTGCCTTAAGAACTAACGCCTGATTTATGAATTTTTTTCAGTTCATGTTTACCAAGACTTTTTGGGTTCAAATGTTGCTCGCAGTTATTTTGGTAGTGGTGTTGTGCTTTGGATATCTCTTTTGGTTAGACTGGCATACCAATCATGGTCAACAAATTACTGTTCCTGATCTTACTCGCAAGAGTTTATCAGAAGCTGATGATATACTTGAGGAAATGGACTTGCGTCGCCATATTATTGATAGTGCCAGCTTCAATCCAGATTTTCCTCCAAGATCTGTCATCGAACAAAATCCAAAAGCTGGTTTATACGTAAAGGAAAACAGACAGATTTATATCAAGTTGAATCCTTCTGGATATGGAAAGGTGCTCGTGCCTAATGTAGTTTTCAAAACAAAACGTCAAGCTATTCCAACACTGGAAGCTTTGGGCTTTAAAATAGGAGACATCACCTACAAACAGAATATCGCAACAGACATGGTTCTGGAACTAAGACACAATGGAGAAAATCTAGAGTCTGGCACACAATTGCGTAAGGCATCTACAGTTGATTTGGTTCTAGGAGATGGTAAAAGATTAGGACAGGAATATGAGGAAGAATCTGAGGAATCTGAGTTGGAGAATTCTGAATCTGATCAAGAAGCGGTAGAGGATGATGCTTAATAGTTATGATGAAGAGATGGATGATGACAATCTCCATGAACATTATCATTTTGTCGCCAGTTCAGGACAGGAACCTTTAAGGATCGATAAATTCTTGATGAACTTTATCGAGAACTCCACACGCAACAAGATTCAAGGTGCCATCAAGGATGGATCAGTTAGAGTTAACGGCGATATTGTCAAATCCAACTACAAGGTAAAACCTGAGGACGATATTAGAGTACTGCTCAATCATCCACCACACGAGAATTTATTGGTAGCAGAAAATATCCCGCTAGACATAATATATGAAGACGATACACTTGTTGTGGTAAACAAGCCTGCTGGAATGGTAGTGCATCCAGGTCATGGAAATTATTCTGGAACATTAATTAATGCACTCATTTATCATTTTGAAAATCTACCGAATAACTCCAGTGAACGTCCAGGTCTAGTTCATAGAATTGATAAGGATACTAGTGGCTTGCTAGTGATTGCTAAAACAGAGTACGCCATGTCCTATTTGTCAGCCCAATTTGCTGCTAAAACAAGTGAACGTGAGTATGTCGCCATTGCATGGGGAAACTTTACTGAATCCAGCGGAACCATTGAAGGAAATATAGGAAGACATCCTAAAAATCGTTTGCAAAATACCGTCTGGGAAGGCGATGATGCAGATAAAGGAAAACCTGCCGTCACGCATTATGAAGTGATGGAAGATCTAGGTTATGTCTCTATGATCAAGTGCAAGTTGGAGACAGGTCGCACGCACCAGATACGTGTCCATTTAAAACATATAGGTCATACCTTATTTAACGATGAGCGATATGGAGGCGACCGAATTTTAAAAGGGACAAACTTTACAAAGTATAAACAGTTTGTAGACAATTGCTTTAAAATTTTACCTAGACAGGCACTGCATGCAAAAACGCTAGGTTTTGAACATCCAGCAACTAAGGAGTGGATGAGTTTCTCAAGCGATATTCCTGATGATATTAGCGCTTGTATTGAGAAATGGCGCAACTATGCCTCTCATGCCCAAATGGACTAAGTCAAGAACCTAGGTTCTATAGATCATTTTGTAATATTCAATCCTTAATTTAGAGGTTTAAATTATTAGTATGAAAATTCTTCTTTCGCCAGCCAAAACATTGGATTACGATACAAAACTTCCAACCTCAAGAGGTACGCAACCCGCTTTTGTAGATGAAGCAATCCAGATTAATGCAAAACTGGAACGTCAGACTAAAAAAGAGATTCAAGAATTGATGGGTGTTTCAGAAAAGCTGGCAGACCTCAATTATCAGCGATATAAAGATTTCAAAGAAGAGCACGATAAATCTGTAGCAAGGCCTGCTATTTATGCATTTGCTGGAGACGTTTATTCTGGATTTGATGCCTACAGTATGGATACAGAATTGCTGGATGATGCTCAGGATCGCATCAGAATTCTATCTGGAATGTATGGTGTACTAAGACCACTAGACCTTTTACAACCTTACAGACTTGAGATGGGAACCAAATTACCCATCGAACTCAATAAGGATCTCTATGAATTCTGGAAGGATAAAATTACTCCAGAGCTAAATAAAGAGATGAAAGATGATGAGCTGCTCGTCAATCTAGCAAGTAATGAATATTTTAAAGCGATTGATAAAAAGAACCAGAAGGGAACTCTTATAAGTCCCGTATTCAAAGACTACAAAAATGGTAAGCTTAAGATCATTGCTTTCTATGCTAAAAAGGCTAGAGGTGTAATGGCAAGATATCTTGTCGAGCAAAAGGCCAACAGCCTAAATGATATTTTGAAGTTTGCTGGTGATGATTATCAGTATAGTGAGAAAGATACCGTGAAGGAGAACGAACCCGTATTCACTCGATAGAACTATTTAAATGGCAACGCCTCGTTCATATATCTCTATTAAGGATTGGTCAGAAAGTGATCGTCCTAGAGAAAAGTTGCTCCAGCAGGGAAGCAGGAGCTTGAGCGATGCAGAGCTTCTCGCCATTCTTTTGGGAAGCGGTACCGTTTCAATGAGTGCCGTTGAGTTGAGTAGAAATATTCTAAGTGACGCAGGTCAATCATTGCAACAACTAGGAAAAAAGACTTTGAAAGAGTTGATGGTGCATAGAGGAATAGGCGAGGCCAAAGCCATCACTATTGCAGCTGCCATGGAATTAGGACGGCGCAGGGCGATGGAAGCACCAACTCAAATTTTAAAAATAACCTGCTCTCAAGACGCTTTCAAGATATTGCAGCCCATCATGGGTGAGTTGCCACATGAAGAATTTTGGGTGTTATTGTTGGACAACAGCAACAAGGTTCTGGAAAAACATCAAATCAGTAAAGGCGGTATTACCGCAACGCATGTAGATCACAGATTACTTTTTAAACAAGCTATTGCTGCCGGTGCTGTGGCACTAATTATTGCACACAACCATCCTAGCGGCACACTAAAACCCAGCAGACAAGATCAAGATATTACCAAAAAGATCAAGACTGCTGGCGATACGCTAGACATTAAAGTATTGGATCATTTGATCATTACCCAGCAAAACTACTATAGCTTTGCAGACAACAGCCTTTTATGATACTGATCTATTGTCCTGACCTAACTTCAAGAAAGCAGTATATCTTCAAGCATATATTCCGCAGGATGTTGCAGGTGAAATATGAGGTTACTGGAGAACTCAATGTATTTGTGGGTCATGAGGGAACAAAGTTTTCTTATGGTGATAAGCCATTAGGCGAGGAAACTTTTATCTGGTCAAATGGATTGCTTAGTGAGCACGGTATTGATGATCATGAGATTGACATCATGGATTGGGATCAGTTACCAGCATTTTTTCAGGCTCCAGAAAGGAGCGATATTCCATTTGATATTTTTGCCGCATCATTTTACTTGATTACGAGATATGAAGAATACTTCCCACAGGTAAAAGATGATTTGGGAAGATATAGTCCATATGAGAGTATCGCCTACAAACATGATTTCTTACGCGAACCACTCATAGACTTATGGGTTAAAAAGTTTGCTCAATTGGTATTGAAGCTGGAGATAAGTTCGCTTTCGCGAAAGCGAATTCCCAAAAAAACAATTGCCATAGAAGTGGCTAGCTTCAATAAGTATAGAAAGCGAGGCGTTATCGTTAATGCGACTTTGTTTGTGAGACACGTACGCAATTTGAGGCTTAATCGAGCATGGAAGCAGTTGCAGACACTGCTCAACTTGCGCGAGGATCCTTATGACAATAGCACCAACATCCTAAGGCCTGTCAAAAACTCTAGATTTGATAGAAACAAATCAAGAAAACACAGCGCTGCAATGGTGTTTTTCTTTCATTTAGGAAACTATAATGACTTCAACACAGGCGTGACTTATAAAAGCAAAAGCTATGTAGAAGCGATAAAACATATCGCCGATTATGTAAAGGTTGGCCTCCGTTTCTCTAGCAATACCTCGAACGAGGATGTTTATCAGGAAGAAAAACGCTTTGAAGAACTTGTCAAACGACCATTGCAGCACACCATGGCTGCAAATTCTAAGATTAGCATGCCTGGCCATTATAAGTTATTGGTAGATACTAAAACAATGGAAGATTACAGTATGGGTTACGTGGCAGAGCCTGGTTTTAGGGCGTCCACAAGTCTGCCTTTCTATTTCTATGATTTGGATTATGAGGTGCAGACGCCATTACTTATCCATCCCTATTGTTTGCATTACAATACGATGGCACTACAAACGCGCAGCGGTCAGCAATCTGTTCTAAAAGAAATCCAGAATGCCGTGGACAATGTTGGCGGAAATTTTATAGTACAATTTCATTACGAACATTTTGATCTCGACATAAAGAGCCACGCGCTTGAAATCTTAGAATCCATTATAGATGAGTAATTTTAAAGGAATACAACACGTCTTTTTTGACCTTGATCACACCCTTTGGGATTTTGATCGTAATAGCAAGATGGCTTATTCCCAAATTTTTGAGGAAGAACAGCTTGAACTAGACCTTGAAGAATTTATTGCCATCTACGAACCTTTGAATCTTAAATTTTGGAAACGCTTTCGCGAAAGCGAGATTACTAAAGAGCAGTTGAGGTACCAACGACTTAAAGATACTTTTGACGCCTGTAATTACAAGGTGGCAGACGATCATATCAACCGGTATGCAGATTTGTATCTGGATTACCTTCCCAATCACAATCACTTGTTCCCTAATTGTTTGGAGCTGCTGGATACTCTAAAGCACAATTTTGAACTTCATATTATTACCAACGGCTTTGATGAGGTACAGGCTCGAAAGATGGAAAACTCTGGTTTGTTACCGTATTTTAAATATGTTCTGACTGCAGAGACAGCTGGTATCAAAAAACCAGATCCTGCTATTTTTGAGCGTGCGATGAAAGACACAGGTGCTAGAACGGATAACAGCGTTATGATAGGTGACAGTTATGAAGCTGACATATTAGGCGCTCGCAATGCAGGTTTACGCACGATATGGTTTACTAATGACTCCACTCAAGCTGGTAAGGAATCTATAGTTGCAGATCTTAAGGAAATTCAATCTTTGTTGCTCCCATAATTGTAGTGCTTGCCCCAGCGTTTTTGAAGAAATTCTCTTTGCGACTTCTCACGCGGATTTTCCCCAGGTTCGAATAGGGTAGTACCACTAATTTCTGTTGGAAGAAATTCATTGAATGCAAAATTGCCATCAAAGTCGTGAGCATATTTATACTCATCACCATAACCTAGATCCTTCATGAGCTTGGTTGGAGAATTACGCAATCCCAATGGAACTGAAAGGTCGCCCGTTTGCTTCACCATTTGCTGGGCTTTACCTATCGCTAGATACGACGCATTACTTTTTATACTAGTGGCAAGATAAACCGCGCACTGGCTCAATATAATTCTAGATTCTGGATACCCTATGGTGCTTACTGCTTGGAATGTATTGTTAGCCATAATCAACGCAGTAGGATTAGCATTACCTATATCCTCGCTGGCAAGAATAAGCATGCGTCTAGCGATAAATTTAAGATCTTCACCACCTTCAATCATTCTGGCGAGCCAGTAAACAGCTGCGTTTGGGTCGCTACCTCTAATTGATTTTATAAAGGCACTTATTATATCATAGTGCTGTTCACCAGTTTTATCATATCTAGCGGGATTAGAGCTAACCTGATCAAGAACCATTTCATTTGTGATGGAAATACTTTTTTCGTTCTGGGAATTGACGACCAGCTCAAAAATATTTAGGAGCTTACGAGCATCACCGCCACTTATTCTAAGTAGTGCATTGGTTTCTTTCAATTCGATTTCTTTCCCCTTGAAAAGTTGATCTGTTTTTATCGCTCGGTGAAGAAGCTGAATTAATTCTTCTTTAGAAAAAGCTTCCAATACATACACCTGACAACGACTTAAAAGCGCTGGGATAACTTCAAAACTGGGATTTTCTGTAGTGGCACCAATTAGGGTCACCCAGCCACGTTCTACTGCTCCTAACAGTGAATCTTGCTGGGATTTACTAAATCTGTGAATCTCGTCAATGAAGAGAATAGGATTCTTTTGAGTGAAAATTCCACCAGCATTTTTGGCTTTGTCTATTACTTCCCTAATATCCTTGACACCACTATTTATAGCGCTCAATTTATAAAATGGGCGTTGAGACTCTTGTGCAATTATTTCAGCAAGGGTCGTTTTACCAGTTCCTGGTGGTCCCCACAAAATGAATGAAGGTATTGTCCCGTTTAGGATGTGATTTCTCAAGGCTCCTTTTTCGCCCACGAGGTGTGATTGACTCAAATACTCAGAGAGATGTTTGGGTCTAATTCTTTCTGCTAATGGCGCTTGTGACATATGCCTTTTAATTTCATTCAAATTTTACTATGACAAAATTACGGCTCTTATGATTAAGGCTAGGTAATTGAATGGTATGAGATATGGATAATCGTACACCTTCCTTTAATCCGCGATGGCTAGTCAAGCCTTTACTCATGGTTTTTGGGATGTGGTTTGTATTCTGGTTAGAGATGCGGTTTTATACTGATTTTACTAAATATGGATTGTACCCTCGCACTTTAAAAGGTTCGATGGGAATTCTTACCAGTCCATTTATTCATTCCGGATTTTCACACTTGTGGAGTAATACAGCACCCATGGCAGTTTTATTATTCTTTTTAAGTCTGTTTTATAATCAATGGAGTTCAAAGATCTTGATATTGGGCATCTTGCTAACTGGTTTACTCACTTGGACTATTGGAAGAGATTCTTATCATATTGGTGCTAGCGGTGTAGTTTATTTTCTTGCTAGTTTTATTTTCTTCAAAGGGATTTTTCTAAACAACTATCGACAGATAGCAGCTAGTTTAATTGTTGTTTTTTTATATGGAAGCCTTGTATGGTATATGCTACCTATAAAACCAAATATGTCCTGGGAAGGACATTTAAGTGGTGCTATTGCTGGATTGATATTAGCTACCGTAATGAAAATAAATATTACAAAAGAGAAACCCTATAGCAATCCTATAACTAAAATAATCTCTCCAGAAGAAGAGTGGTTCTTACAGCAGTTTGATGAAGATGGTAATTTTTCTCCTATTCAAATAGATGAAGAAGAATGACAATATTAAGATTGACGTTGCCTTACCGCTTCATACAACATAGCACCACAAGCTACAGAAACATTCAAGGAGGCAATCTTACCTAGCATAGGTAAACTGAAGGTCTGGTCCAATATTTTGAGAGTTGAAGGGTTGATCCCGCGATCCTCACTACCCATGACTAACGCCAGCGGAATATTTAAATCGGTTTGGTAAATTGACTTTTCAGCCTTTTCAGAAGCTCCCATAGTTTGGATTCCGTAGGCCTGCATAAGGTAGATAGCATCTTTGAGATGGTTGACCTTGCAAATAGGAATATTGAATACTGCGCCAGCACTTGTCTTAACGACAACGCCGTTTATAGGAGCAGATCCTTTTTCAGACACTATGATAGCAGCAACGCCAGTGCATTCTGCGGTGCGTATGATCGCTCCATAATTACCCACATCTGTAACACCGTCCAATAGCAAGAATTGAGGATTTTCCTCAAGATTTGCTTCTTCAAGAACTTCTTCAAGATTAGAGTAGGAGATAGGCGATAATACAGCCACTGCTCCTTGGTGATTCTCCTTAGTGAGTTTGTATAGCTTCTCTTCAGGAACAAAGGATGTTCCTATTCCAGCTTTCTTAGCAGCGAACTTCAGTTGATTAAATAAGACTCCATTACCTTCTTTAAGGAAATAGATCTTAGATATTTCCTCACCGCTTTCTATGGCTTCTAGAATAGGTCGCAGTCCGTGAATTTGTTGTTTTGTATCCATGGTGTAAAGATAGCATTTGCTCCTTGAGTTTTGGGTAATAAAAAACCCGTCTAGAATTTCTAGACGGGTAATAATTATGAGCTTAAAATATTTATTTATCTCTTTCTCAACTCAAATGTACCTTGTGCTGGAGCTCCACCAAAAGCTCCGTTTACATTTCCAGTAAAATTTACGATAAATAATGAATCATCAGTGGTATTTGCATAAGAAGAAGCTGTGCGACCTGGACCATAAAGCAATGGAGGATTTATCGGATCTGCAACGTTATCAGCCAAGTTTAAACTGTTACAAATAAAATTCAAAGTAAATGTTCTAGCCTGAGCAGTTCCACCACTCCTAGGAATAGCTAAATAAGTTCGTTGTGAAATGCTAGCTGCTGTCAAGGTAACTCTAGTTTTACCACGGTCAGCGGAACTTTCACTATCAGGACTTCTAAAAATCGGGAAGCCAAAACCTCCAGCCGATTGAGTTACCACAAGATCATAATCTCCTACTGCGAAATCATCTGGAAGCGGACATACTTGAAAAATACTGACGGCTATTGTTGAAGTTCGCTCATTCAAAACAATATCCCCAGTAGGTTCAAGGTTCAAAATAAGTGCTCTAGGAGTAACTTCAACATTATTGTCTGTACCATTGATTTCAATGAAACCAACATACTCACCTGCAGGAATAGTAACGGTATTTCCTATCTCATAAGACGCAGGTAGAGCTGTAGAGCTTGGATCAACAGAGATTGGGAAAGTTCGATCAACATCTGAAACTGTGGTAACTCCTACTGGAACACTTACTGAACCAGTCGAATTCTCAACTATCGGAAGTTCTTCCGCGCGATTTATGAATTGAACAAGATTTTGGCCGTTTTCGACATCTAAAAAGATTAGCTCATCTTCTTTATCACATCCTATCAAGGATAGACAAGCTAATACACTAAATATTAATAATTTTTTCATTTTCTTAAATTTTAAGTATTAATAACCTGGGTTTTGTTGATCTCTCAAAGGAGGATTTGCATTGAATTCTGCTTGTGGGATTGGCCAAGTGAATCTGAAATCGGTTATAGGTAAATCACAAGCGTTGAATCGTTCGCAATCTTGGTCGGCTCTGTCGATACTTCTGTTACCTAAGGCACCTAGTCTTCTTAGATCTTTATACCTGTAACCTTCAAACGCAAACTCTAATCTTCTCTCATCCAAAATTGCGCCATAAGCTTCCTGTGCTGAAGTATATTCTTCTCTTGGGATATCCAAATCAAATCTGGCGTCTCTAAGATCATCTAGAAGGTCTTCTACTGTATCAAAATCTCCATCTTGCGCGGCTCCCTCTGCTAGTATAAATAGCATTTCGGGTGATCTAAATATTTTTAAATCATTCATCAAAGGTTGACCACTTGATCCACGATACTTATTAACGGTATAAACATCTCGACCTGCCAATGGGAATGTAGGAAAGAATTCGTATATAACTTCACTTCTAACATCTGCTACTTGCACAGTTAGTGCTAAGTCAGTAGCTACCTCATAATAAGGCGAACCACCAGTTCCTGGACCTACAAATGCATAATTAGCACCTGCCCATCCACCAGCAAAAGAACTACCTGTAGCACCTTGACCATCATATGGATCGTCGAGTGCACGCTGTAATTTAAAGATTACTTCAGCTGTTCCAGCATCTGTAAAAAGAGCTCGATATTCCGCTTGAGTTGCTAACGGATAAAAGTCCAATAGATCTGATGCCAACGGCTCTGCAGAATCATAGTCTCCAGCATAGGAGAAAGCTCTAGCACGTATAGCATCTATAGAATCAAGGCTGAAGAAAAATGTATTTTGTACATCTGCTATCAAATCTCTAGCTCTTAAAAGGTCTGTTTCTATGAAATTAAAAATTTCTCCAGTTGTGCTACGCAATGGTGGAACAAAATTAAATTCATCTTCAATAACAAAATCTATTAGTGGTACACCCAAGGACGATGGATCTGTCAAATCTGGGCTATAATAGCTTAACATCTGAAGATAAACAAAGGATCTTATGGCTAAAGCTTGTGCCAAAGAATCACCGATACTTACAACATCATCGTCAGAAAAGTCATTATCTGAATCTTCATCTTCATTTTGTGCGAGAAACCCTTCTGCCGCAGCAATAACTCGATTCGATAAATTAATCGCTCGATATCCTCTTGTCCATATAGCTGAAGGACCTGCACTAGCTGCATTAAATTGAAAAGAGTAAAGCGCTCTACCTTGCCCTCCATTATCATATCCAATTCTTATCTCGTCTGTAAAAACACTATTGAAGTGAATTTCTGGAGTTGTATCTAAACTCGCATATGCTCCTTGTAGTCCGTCGATAAGGTCTGCTGCTGTTTGATATGCAATATCTTCTTCAAGTAAACCTACTTGCTCGATATCTATTGCGTCTTCACAGCTGCTAAAGAAGCCAGCCGTGAACACCATTACTAATAAATACTTTATATTTTTCATGTTTTCTTTTTTTTTAAATTCCTATTTCAACACCGAAAGAAACGATTTTCGGCGTCGGATATTGTCGTGAACCATTTTGATATCCAGCTGCGTCAAATCCTCTCCATTTGGTAAAGGTGACTAAATTTTCAGCATTCACGAAAAGTTTAAGATTAGTTAAGTTCATTTTTTGTAAAACATCTCTGTTAAAGCTATAACCTAATGTTACAAAACGTAATCTAACGTAATCTGATTCTCTCAAATACCTTGTACTTGCGAAATCAAGGTTCGTAGCATTCAAAGAAGGAATATCAGTTACACGATTATCTGG
>NZ_LT627735.1:1500000-1587500 GCF_900101765.1 Nonlabens sp. Hel1_33_55 | reverse complement strand
CCGTGTAATGAAGAAATTCTTCTTGTAAAGCTTCTTCAAATGCCACAGCCTTTGCAGCGATAATATGCATTAAAGGTCCACCTTGGTTACCAGGAAAAACTGCGCTATTCAACAATGTTGACATCATTTTCAATTTTCCATTTTTCAATTTCTGGCCAAATGGATTTTCAAAATCTTTCCCCATAATTATAATTCCACCACGAGGTCCTCTCAGAGTTTTATGGGTAGTACTTGTGCATATATGAGAATGCTCAACGGCGTCTTGAAGTAAGCCCTTTGCGATTAATCCTGCTGGATGCGCAATATCTGATAGTAAAATCGCACCTACTTCATCTGCAATTTCTCTAAATCTTTTATAGTCAATTTCTCTACTGTAAGCAGAAGCTCCTGCTATTATTAGTTTGGGTTTTTCTTTATTAGCAATTTTTGCTATTTCATCATAATTCAAAAGTCCAGTTTCACGTTCTACTCCATAAAATGATGTGGTATAAAGTTTACCAGAAAAATTAACAGGAGATCCATGGGTCAAGTGACCACCATGAGAAAGGTCGAAACCTAAAATTTTATCTCCGGGATTAAGGCAAGCGTGATAAACAGCGGTATTTGCTTGACTACCAGAATGAGGTTGAACATTTACATACTCCGCATTGAATAAAAGCTTTGCACGTTCAATGGCTAATGTCTCAATTTTGTCTACGACTTCGCAACCTCCGTAGTATCTTTTATCTGGATAACCTTCAGCATATTTATTGGTTAAAATAGAACCAGCAGCTTTTAGAACGTTATCACTTACATAATTTTCGCTTGCTATAAGTTCGAGGCCAGAAGCCTGTCGTTTAGCTTCTAAATCTATTAGATCAAAAATCTCATTATCCATGGTAGTCATTTGTGAAAAATTTATATACAAAAATACATCACAACCTCTATGTTAGCTCTTCTCAACAACAGTTTTGAGGTTTACTTTTAAACAGTTTAACAACTATATATGCCAGCCGAAACTAACAACCCAAACCGTAGGTCATGGATAGGATACAGCAAGGATTCCCATTTCCCCATTCAAAACATCCCTTTTGGAGTTTTTCTTACTCGAGAGAATGTTATTACTATTGGAACTCGTATCGGTGATCATGCCATTGATTTAGGTGCCTTGCAAGAGTTAGGCTATTTTTCCAATGTGCCTTTGACTGATGATATGTTCATGCAGGATACTTTAAATGATTTCATTTCGGATGGTAAAAAAACATGGAGACTTGTTCGCAACAGAATAGGTGACATATTTGATAAAGAAAATTCTGAACTCAGAGATCATAAAGAGAATAGAGATCGTGTTATTTTTCATATGGATGAAGTGGAGATGCAATTGCCTGTTCTTATAGGTGACTATACTGATTTCTATAGCAGTAAAGAACACGCTGTGAACGTTGGTAGCATGTTTAGAGATAAGGAAAATGCCTTAATGCCTAACTGGATTCACATGCCTATAGCTTATCATGGTAGATCCAGTTCTATAATACCTTCTGGTATTAATATCCATAGACCTAAAGGGCAAATGCTGGATAATAACAGTCAAGATCCAATTTTTGGTTCATCAAAAAAAGTTGATTTTGAGCTGGAGACCGCTTTTATCACTACGGATGCAAACAAATTAGGAGAACCCATCGATATCAATCATGCAGAGGATTACATTTTTGGAATGGTGCTGCTCAATGACTGGAGTGCCCGTGATATTCAAAAATGGGAATATGCGCCTTTAGGGCCATTTTTAGGAAAGAATTTTGCAACTTCTATAAGTCCTTGGATTGTGACGATGGATGCTTTGGAGCCTTTCAGATGTTCTGGTCCAGATCAAGAAAAAACGCCTTTGAAATATTTGAAGCACCGGCCAAAAAGTAGTTTTGATATACATCTTGAGGTGGATCTCACTCCAGAAAATGGCACGCCTACCACTCTTACCAAATCAAACTTTAAGCATCTTTATTGGAGTATGTCCCAGCAACTTGCGCACCACACCATTAATGGATGCCGTATTAACAGTGGAGACCTTATGGGAAGTGGTACTATATCTGGATCCACTTCAGACAGTTATGGTTCAATGCTAGAGCTTAGCTGGAACGGGCAACAACCTATAAAGTTGAACGACGGTACACAGCGCAATTTTATTGAGGACAACGATACGGTAACGATGAGAGGTTATTGCAACAATAGTTCGGTACGTATAGGTTTTGGCGAGGTTTCTAACAAGTTAATTCCTTCATACACCTCTAGCGGTAAAGGCAGCAAATAGTTGTAATTTTAGTTCGCTTTCGCGAAAGCGATATCATTCAACCACCCTACCACCATCCAGCTACATGATTTCAAACAAGATTCCATACCAAGAACTTCGATATTTTTCAAAAATAATTAAAGCATATTTAAAGGAATCCAGTGAGGTGCAGGATCTATACAATCGTTTTCCTCGCATTGAAAACTTTAAAGATCAATTATCAGAAAAGTCCCAACAAGAAAGTCTAGCAGATACCCGAAAGGTTCTATCACGAGTCATCTCTCAACAATATAGTGAGATCGACTCAATCGCAGCAGTGAATGAAAATATTACGCTCTTAAAGGAAGAGAATACTTTTACTGTTGTTACGGGACACCAACTCAACTTATTTACAGGACCACTTTATTTTCTTTATAAGATTATTTCTACAATCAATCTTTGTAAAGCTCTAAAGTCAGAATATCAAGACTATGATTTTGTGCCCGTATACTGGATGGCGACTGAAGATCATGATTTTGACGAGATAAAATTCTTCAATTTTGGTGATCATAAATTGGTTTATGAAAGGGAAAGTGCTGGTGCTGTTGGGCGTCTTGATACAGATGGTCTCGAGAACATCAATGAGCAATTGAATATACTTTTGGGAGCCTCTCGATTTGCAGAGGAACTATCAAATCTATTTGCAAATTCCTACAATGCGGAAAATTTAGCAATCGCAACCAGAAAGCTAGCTCATGAATTATTCAAGGACGATGGATTGATAATTATCGATGGAGATGATACTGAACTCAAGCGACTAGCCATTCCATATTTTAGAAACGAACTTGTTCATAAATCTTCATTTAACGCCGTCGGGAAAACGTTGGAAAACTGGAATGATGGTTTTAAAATTCAAGTAAATCCTAGGGAGATTAACTTGTTTTATTTGACTGACGATGGTCGTTATCGCATTATCGAGCGTGACGATAGATTCTACTTAGATGGTAATGAAACAGAATTTTCCAAGGAAGAAATATTAAATGAGTTGGATCAACATCCAGAACGATTTTCTCCTAACGTAATTATGAGACCGCTCTATCAAGAGATTATTCTACCTAATTTATGTTACATAGGAGGTGGTGGCGAGATAGCTTACTGGTTACAACTCAAGAACTATTTTGATAGTGAAGATATTCCGTTCCCTATTTTATTACTGCGTAATTCGGCATTGTTGGTAACAGACAAACAGCTAGAAAAGCTTGACGCTTTAGAACTAAAAGTTACAGATTTATTTAAAGTAGATCATGAGCTTAACGAGCAAATCATTAAACAGGTCTCTGAGATTGAAATTGACTTCAAAAGCCAGAAAGAATTTCTAAAAAAACAGTTCGATCATCTTTATGAAATTGCTCAAGATACAGATCCATCATTTTTGGGAGCCGTTGGCGCTCAAGAGCGTAAACAAATTAAAGGGCTAGAAAACTTAGAAAAGAGACTTCTAAAAGCTCAAAAGCGTAAATGGAACGATCATCTAGAGCGAGTCGCTCAACTCAAAAACGAGCTTTTTCCTAACGACAGTCTTCAAGAACGGCAAGCCAACTTCTCATTTTTTTATAAAGATTTAGGACCAGAATTATTGCAAATCCTCAAGGATTCACTGAATCCTTTAGACCCAAGATTCACGGTTATTGAACTGTGAATAATCGGCCTCACATTCTTGATAAGTGACGCAGTAAGCGTGATTCCTTTTTTCTTTTAAAAAGCTAAATTTGCACATGCAGAACAGTGTTTTAATTCTAGATTTCGGTTCCCAGTACACACAACTCATCGCACGACGTGTGCGCGAGCTCAATATTTACTGTGAGATCCATCCATTTCATAAAGTTCCTGAAGATCTTTCTTCCTTTAAGGCGGTTATTCTTTCAGGTAGTCCTTTTTCAGTTCGTGCAGATGACGCGCCACATCCAGATTTGAGTTCAATAAAAGGTAAACTACCATTATTGGGAGTTTGTTATGGAGCACAATACCTGGCTCATTTTCATGGCGGTCAAGTAGCACCTTCTAATACGAGAGAATATGGTAGAGCTCATCTAACCGTAATCAAGGATGCAGAAACCCTATTCCAAAACATTACAGAGAATTCACAAGTGTGGATGTCTCACAGTGATACAATTAAATCCTTACCAGAAAATGCGGTAACTCTTGCCAGTACACAAGATGTCCTAAATGCAGCCTATAGAGTTGATGGTGAGCAAACCTATGGAATACAATTCCACCCAGAGGTTTATCATAGTACAGACGGCAAGCAACTGCTACATAACTTCTTAATAGAGATAGCTGGATTAAAACCAGACTGGACTCCAGGCGCATTTGTAGACATGACGGTTGAGGAGTTGAAGGAAAAAGTAGGCGATGATAAAGTGGTATTGGGATTAAGTGGTGGCGTTGATTCTAGCGTTGCTGCCATATTACTTCACAAAGCTATAGGCAAGAACCTCTATTGCATATTTGTGAACAATGGTTTGTTGCGCAAGGACGAGTACGATCAAGTACTGGATCAGTATAAGGACATGGGACTTAACGTCAAAGGAGTCGATGCGACGGCACGGTTTATGGATGCCTTGAAGAATGTGGAAGATCCTGAGTTAAAACGAAAGGCCATAGGCCGCGTATTTATTGAGGTTTTTGATGATGAAGCTCATGCTATTGAAGACGTAAAGTTTCTAGCGCAAGGAACTATTTATCCTGATGTTATTGAAAGTATATCAGTGAATGGACCTAGTGCGACCATCAAATCGCATCACAATGTAGGCGGCTTGCCAGACTTCATGAAGCTTAAAATCGTGGAACCGTTACGCATGTTATTTAAAGATGAAGTGCGTCGCGTAGGAGCAGAAATGGGAATGGCCAAAAACCTTTTAGGCAGACATCCATTTCCTGGACCAGGACTCGCGATACGTATTTTAGGAGATGTGGATCAGGAGAAAGTGCGATTGTTACAAGAGGCAGATGCGATTTTTATAGCCAACCTTAAGAAGTGGGAACTGTATGACAAGGTATGGCAAGCTGGAGCAATTCTGCTACCCGTGAATTCCGTGGGTGTGATGGGTGATGAGCGCACTTATGAAAAGTGTGTTGCGCTACGTGCGGTAGAAAGTACTGATGGTATGACGGCAGATTGGGTAGATCTACCTTACAAATTTCTGCAGGATACCAGTAACGAGATAATAAATAAGGTCAAGGGCGTTAATAGAGTAGTGTATGACATTAGTTCTAAACCACCCGCAACCATTGAATGGGAATAATATGATACGATATATAACAGTTATTTTGTTGGTTTGTTTCGCTTTCGCGAAAGCGAATTCATCAACATTTCAAAGCTATGAACGACATGTAGTGGAGCAAGGAGACACCATGTACATGCTTACTAATAAATACAATGTCACCGCAGAGCAGCTCATGGAGTTGAATCCTGATCTGAAATTAGGTTTGAAGAGCGGTGCCACATTATTGATACCCAAATCAATGAGCGCGATAACAAATCGACCCATTGAAGAATATGAAACCCATAAAGTAAAGCGCAAGGAAACTTTGTATTCCCTATCAAGAGAATACGGTGTCACAGAGCTGGATATTAAAGAAGCCAACAAAGAATTGTACTCCAGCCCATTGCGCAAAGGTGACCGCATCAAAATCCCAGTATTCAAAAATGTGGCCCAACCCGAAAAACCGATCGTTATTGATATCATTCCAGGAGTCACTGATATCGTCAAGGTTTCTGAAGCTAAGGTGGAAGTCAAAAAAGGGCAGTATAGAGTAAAAAAATCAGAAGGGAAGTATCGCGTAGCTGTAAATAATAATATCACCATGGCACAGCTGGAAGCTTGGAATCCTGATTTAGGAGAACTTGATGAAGGCATGATAGTGAATGTTGTCAACCCTAAGGATATGGCAGCAAGTACTGAGAACATTTCAAAGCTGCGCTACATAAGTTATGAGGTAGAACCTAAAATGACTATGTACAGTCTTGAAAAGATGAGTGGTCTCAAAGCAGATTCTTTGATAGCGATTAATCCAGCTTTGAAGGATGGTGTAAAAAAGGGTATGACGATTAAGATACCTTATAGAGGCTTGAATGAGAAAGAGGCTCCAGAACTTTGGAACAGTACGGCTAAATATGCGAGACTGGTAGATAGTCTAAAAAACTTCAAGAATCAACGTATTGCTGTTATGTTGCCGCTGTCCATATCTGGCGTTTCCAGCGATGAATACGGCGATCAGCTTAAGAAAAGTAACATAATGAGAATTGCCACAGACTTTTATAGTGGTATGATGATAGCAAGAGATAGCGCTAAAACATTAGGAGTGAATGTACAGTTTGATGTTTTTGACACGGGCAACAGTGAGAGCGCAACTCTCAAAATTGTTAGAGACAACAACTTTAAAAATTACAATAGTGTAATAGGCCCTTTACTGGCTAAAAATGTAGTAGCCGTTGCAAAAGAACTGAAAGATGACGATATACCAGTAATATCACCGCTTACAAATACTAGCGTTCGACTTTATAAAAACTTATTTCAGGCTAGACCGGACGAGCAGTTTTTAATGAATAGGCTTAAAAATTATTTGGTTGGATTTAGCAAAAATAAAAATGTGATTATAGTTACAGATAACAAGAATCCTCAGTTTAAAGATGAGTTTGCACCTTTATTCCCTAATGCAAAAATCTTATATCCGGACAAGAACAATTACATATCTAGCTATAAGTATACCAGTGCGCTTTCAAAAGAAATGGACAATGTTGTTATTATGGCCGTGGATCAAGTAGGTTTCATCACAGATGCTGTCTCTAATTATGCCGCTAAGGCCAGGACACATAATATCACTATGGTTGGGATGGATGATTATGATGATATGAATGTCAATAATATGGGGCTTGCTGCGGTGAATTATACTTATCCAAAAATGAATAGAAATACAAGTAGTGAGAATGTATTTGCAACGCACTATTTCGCAAAACACGGCATAACGCCTAGTAATTATGCTACAAGAGGATTTGATGTAACCATGGATGTCATTTTAAGACAAGCTAGCGCAGATAATCTTTATGAGAGCGCCGTACGCAATGGTAAAACCATCATGGTAGAGAACAGCTTTGAGTACAACAAGAGGTTCCTTGCTGGTTTCTACAATGAAGCTTGCTATATCTTAAGATTTCAGCCAGATTTAAGTATTGAAGAAGTATCGATTTATGGAGAATAATAAGAATATTACCTCGCAAGTGGAGTATCTAGGTGATTTGCGTTGTAAGTCGACCCATATCAAAAGTGCCAATACTTTCAATACAGATGCACCAACTGATAACAACGGTAAAGGAGAAGCGTTTTCACCTACTGATACCGTTGCCACAGGACTTGCGAGCTGTATGTTGACTGTCATGGGAATTAAAGCAAGAGATATGTCTCTCGATATATCAAAAAGTAATGCCACCGTTATTAAAACTATGGCGGCAGAACCACGCCGGATCTCACAAATTGATGTTCATTTAGAAATGACTGGTAATTGCGATAAACGTAGCCAGCTTATTCTAGAGCGTGTGGCTATGACCTGTCCAGTTCATAATAGCTTGCACCCAGAGAT
This sequence comes from Nonlabens sp. Hel1_33_55, assembly GCF_900101765.1. NCBI lineage: Bacteria > Pseudomonadati > Bacteroidota > Flavobacteriia > Flavobacteriales > Flavobacteriaceae > Nonlabens > Nonlabens sp. Hel1_33_55. The sequence continues at coordinate 1,579,618 of NZ_LT627735.1, read as the reverse complement.
AAAGAAGAACATCACATTTGACTGGGGAACCTAAATCTCCAAATTATTTAATCGGGCTTTATAGAGACTATCCATTTTAATAGCTGAATTTTAAAGCTCCAAGCTCCAAGCTCCAAGCTCCAAGCTCCAAGCTCCAAGCTTCAAGTTCCAAGTTCCAAGTTCCAAGTCTCAAGCTCAAAGAGTCAGGCTTAACTTCCGTAAATCATATTAGTAGAGTCGTTGGTATGATTTTTCCTCTTTGAATCATTAAATGCATTTCTATAATTGCTTCGTGAAAATTTGTGAGTTGTATTTACCAATTCCCTAGATTACCACGCACCAAAAAACACAATTCTCAACGTGTTGAAATATTCCATTTTTAGCACCTAGAGTTTTCCTAATTTGCTCATAAAATAAGTACTTTTGCAGCTGGTTTTAAAAAAGGACAGCGCGATTTTATGGCACATGCAAAGTATATATTTGTCACTGGTGGAGTTACTTCCTCATTAGGAAAAGGGATCATCGCCGCTTCACTGGCAAAGCTATTGCAAGCTAGAGGATTACGAGTTACCATCCAAAAGCTGGATCCTTACATAAACGTTGATCCTGGAACCCTAAATCCTTACGAACACGGCGAGTGTTACGTTACAGAAGATGGAGCAGAAACTGACCTAGATCTAGGTCATTACGAACGCTTCCTTAACGTGAATACCTCACAAGCCAATAACGTTACAACCGGCCGCATTTATCAAAGTGTTATTGACAAAGAAAGACGTGGAGAGTTTTTAGGTAAAACCGTCCAGGTAATTCCGCATATAACAGATGAGATTAAACATCGCATCCAGATCCTTGGAAAATCTGGAGACTATGATGTGGTCATTACTGAGATAGGTGGAACTGTCGGTGATATCGAGTCTTTGCCATACATAGAAAGTGTAAGACAGTTAAGTTGGGAGCTAGGCGAGCATAATTCGCTGGTGATTCATTTGACTTTGATTCCGTATTTGAGTGCCGCCGGAGAATTAAAAACGAAACCTACACAACACAGTGTAAAAACATTAATGGAAAGTGGTGTACAGGCAGATATTCTAGTTTGCCGTACAGAGCACGAGCTTTCTGAAGATATTAGATTAAAGCTAGCACGATTTTGTAATGTGAAGCCTGAGGCTGTAATCCAGTCGATTGACGTTGAGACCATTTATGATGTTCCTAACAAAATGCAGGAACAAGGTCTTGATACCGTGGTGATCAAAAAACTGAAAATTAAAACTGGTGCCGAGCCAGATTTAGGTCGCTGGAATCAGTTTTTACAACGTCACAAAAACCCAAAATCAGAGGTTACCATAGGTCTTATAGGTAAATACGTAGAGCTACAGGATTCTTATAAATCTATCCTAGAGGCCTTCATTCATGCAGGTGCAGAAAATGAGGTAAGCGTTAACATTGAGTCCATACACAGCGAGCATCTTGAAGTAGATCAAGTCTCAAATCACCTAGAACATCTTGATGGATTGTTGGTGGCTCCAGGATTTGGCGAGCGTGGAATAGAAGGAAAGATTGAGGCTGTCAGATATGCTCGCGAGAATGGGATTCCGTTTTTTGGAATCTGTTTAGGGATGCAAATGGCGGTAATTGAATACAGTCGCAATGTATTGGGAATTGAGGATGCCAATTCATCAGAGATGGCACAAGAGACCAAAAACCCAGTCATCTCTTTGATGGAAGATCAAAAGGATATATTGGATATGGGCGGCACCATGCGTTTAGGCGCTTGGGATTGTGAGCTCAAATCTGGCAGAATTAAGGAAATTTACGGTCAGGATCTGATTTCAGAACGCCACCGTCACAGGTATGAATTCAACAATGCCTATCGCGATCAGTTGGAAAAAGCTGGGCTCGATTGCACGGGAATCAATCCTAAATCTGGACTGGTAGAAGTGATCGAGATTGCAGACCATCCATGGTTTGTAGGCGTGCAGTACCATCCTGAATATAAGAGTACCGTAGCGGCACCGCACCCGTTGTTCACATCGTTTGTCAAGGCTGCTGCAGATTATAAAAAAGAGAATAACCATTGAGATGAGTGCGCTTTCGCGAAAGCGATATCATCAACCATCAAGTAAACAAAATATGGGTTTGCGCCCAATTAAGAAAATACATCCTGCAACTGGGAATTAGTTATGGAAGAGAAAAAAACGGATTGGAAAACGTTATTGGGAATGACCTTGATTTTTGGTATTCTCATGTGGACGTTTCTTTATAATCAGGAAGAAACACAACCTATTGAGGAAACAGGTACAGAGCAGGCAATCAACGTAGAAGATGATGCACCTATAGCTACAGCGGTGGATACAACGGCCGTTGTTACAGACTCGACCCAACAAGCTGCTCAAGTAGGTAAACAGGTGACGTTGTCCAATGATTTATTGGAACTTAAATTCAATACTAAAGGTGCCATCATCGAGACTGCGCTTCTCAAGAAGTTCAAGACATTTGATTCCTTGCCGGTGTATCTAGCTAAGGAAAATGATCACTCATTTGATCTGATTTTAAAAGCTAAAGATGGTCGTGAAATCCACACTAAGGACCTAGTCTTCAACGCTACGGAATCCACAAATGGTAGTAACAAGGTTTTGGCATTGACAGCTCCTGTTGGTTCAGGATCGATCGAGTATAGGTTTGAAATGGAACCCAACAATTACATGTTGGATTTCAACATTAGAACTCAAGGAATTGCTGGGTTAGTAAATACTTCAGAAAATCCAGTAATTGATTGGACGATGAAAGCTTACCGTCGCTCAAAAAGTATGACCAATGAGAACCGTTATACAGAGATCAAATTTGAATACGATGGCGGCAGTGATGATTACACAGGTCAAGGAGATACAGCAGATGAAGAAGCCGAAAGCATCACTTACGTGGCGTATAAACAGCATTTTTTCTCTTCCATTCTATTAACAGATACACCATTCGTGAGTGGATTAATGGAATCCACCAACATTGAAGAAATCAATGAAGAGCAGGATGAGTTTACCAAGGAGTTTGAGTCAAAGCTATTATTAGAGTATAGTGGTGGCGAGTTGGCGTATAATATGGATTGGTATTTCGGTCCAACAGATTTTGATATTCTTGATGGTTATGATCGCAACCTTGATGAAGTAGTAGATTTAGGTTGGGGAATTTTTGGATGGATTAATGAATTCGCAATCAGACCGTTGTTTACCTTCTTGACAGTTAAATTGGGAATTGCATTTGGTATTGCTATTATTCTCCTCACTATTTGTGTAAGATTGGTATTATCTCCAGTGCTTTATAAAAGTTACTTGACACAAGCTAAAATGAAAGTCCTGCGTCCAGAACTAAACCGCATTGCGGAAAAGTACAAGGACAACGCAATGAAAAAGCAGCAGGAAACCATGAAGGTTCAAAGCGAGGCAGGTGCGAGTCCTTTATCGGGTTGTTTGCCGGCGCTGTTGCAAATGCCTGTTTTCTTTGCTCTGTTTAAGTTTTTCCCAACGGCTTTTGACTTAAGACAAAAGAGTTTCTTATGGGCAGATGACCTATCTAGTTACGATACTATCTATAAATTCCCAGAAGGATTTGAAATTCCATTTTATGGGGATCACGTGAGTCTATTCCCAATTCTGGCATCTATTTCCATATTCTTCTATATGCAGATGACGACGGGTCAAAGCATGCAAACCACGCAACCTGGAATGCCTAACATGAAATTTATCATGTATTTGTCTCCGCTATTTATGTTGGTTTTCTTCAACAATTATGCGAGTGGTTTATCGCTTTATTACTTTGTTTCCAATTTGATTACCATTGGGATTATGTTAGTGATCAAGAACTTTATCATCGACAAAGATCGAGTTCTTGCCAAAATCGAAAAGGCTAAAGCAAAACCTAAGAAGAAAAAAGGACGCTTTGCCTCTAAGATGGCCGAAATTATGGAGCAGGCACAGGCACAACAAGAAGCCCAAAAGAAGAAATAAACTTCTTTAGAATATCTTTAATGGAATGAGCGTACTTGAAAAATATCTTCCAGCAACTGCGGTACGACCGCTAACAGCCTTGCTGGAAGTTCATCAAGTTCATTTGAAGATTGTCAACGAGCGACAGACCAGACATGGTGACTATCGACCGTTGCCAGATGGTTCCCATAAAATCACTATAAACGCAAACTTAAATACCTATAGGTTTTTAATCACATTGGTACACGAGATTGCTCATTTGGTGGCATTCAAGAAATACGGTTACCGAATCAAACCACACGGACTTGAATGGAAAAAAACGTTCCAGCAATTAATGCTGCCGTTTTTGCGCCCAGAAGTTTTTCCATCAAACCTACTACCCGTTCTCGCTAGGCATTTCAAGAATCCTAAAGCCAGTAGTGATACAGATGCTGCCATGAGTGTAGCCCTCAAATCCTTTGATCAACCTACCGATAAGGTTTATATATTTGAATTGGAATTTGGCACCTACTTTATAACCACTGCAGGTCGCAGATTCCAGCGAGGTAAGAAGCTTAGAAAAAGGTATGAGTGTCTTGAGGTAGATACTGGAAAGACCTATATTTTTCAACCTAACGTACAAGTTCAATTATGGAAAAAGATATGAGTAATAAATACGCAGTTTTAATGGCTGGTGGTGTAGGATCTAGATTCTGGCCGGTCAGTAGAAAAACGTTTCCAAAGCAATTTCATGACATGTTGGGATTGGGCAAATCATTGTTGCAAACTACTTATGAAAGAGTATTAGAGCAGGTTCCTAATCAAAATATATTGATCCTCACAAATGCAGATTACGTTGGTCTTGTCAAGGAACAATTACCCCAAATTCTAAAACAAAACATAGTGGCAGAACCTGCGATGCGTAACACGGCACCATGCATATTGCTAGCAGCTCTCAAGATTCAAAAGATGAATCGTGATGCCATTATGATTGTCTCGCCCAGTGATAGTCACATAGAAAATAATGAGCAATTCCAGAACGATTTGAAAACAGCCTTTTCATTTTGTGAGAATAATAATGAAGCGCTGATGACTCTGGGTATAGAGCCAGATACGCCCAACACTGGATTTGGTTACATTGAGTATATTCAGAGTGACGAGCCAGTTAAAAGAGTGAAACAGTTCAAGGAAAAACCCAATTTAGGGACGGCACAATCTTATCTTAAAGCAGGAAACTATCTTTGGAATTCGGGTACTTTTATCTGGTCTGTGGATGGTGTATTGTCAGCTTTCGCGAAAGCGGAACCAACATTATACAAGTTGTTTGAGAAGGGAATTTCTAGTTACAATGAACCTGAGGAGGAAGCTTTTCTAAATGAAAATTATGAAAAAGCTGAGGACATATCGATTGACTACGCGGTGATGGAAAGAAGCGATAATGTATTTACATTGCCGGTTGATTTTGGTTGGAATGACGTGGGAACTTGGGGTAGTTTATATGGAAGACTGAAAAAGGATGATGCAGATAATGCTGTTGTAAATGCACAACTTACAGCGCGCGATGCAAGTGGAAACATGATCAGAACATCGCCAGATAAGAAAGTAATCGTGCAAGGTCTTGAGAATTATATTATTGTGGATGAAGATGATGTTTTGATGATTATGCCTATTTCTGCAGATCAAGACATTAAAGAAATACGGAAAAACGCAATTGCCACCTACGGTAAAAAAATGTCATAATGGAAGAACTAAAGGAAACCAACGAATCTCAATTAGAGGAAAACCAGAAGGCTATCCTGGGTATTTGGGATAATTCCAAAAAGTTTTTAAATGACTTGCTTGACATTAGAGAAGATTCTGATCGTAACGAGACCATAGAGTCTGTACGTAAGGATATTTCTTTTCAAGGTCACAACGCTTGGATTTTGATCTTCTCCATATTTGTGGCCTCATTGGGATTGAATGTGAGTTCGACTGCAGTGGTCATTGGTGCGATGTTAATTTCGCCACTTATGGGTCCTATTGTTGGAATGGGATTAGGTGTTGCGATAAACGATGCGCGTATGTTACGAAGGTCACTGACAAATCTTGGGGTCATGGTGATTTTATCATTATTGGCTGCAACGCTCTACTTTTCGTTAACTCCTATTTCTGAATTCACTCCAGAATTGGAAGCTAGAACAGCGCCTAACGTGCTGGATGTTTTGGTGGCCATATTTGGTGGATTAGCACTAATCGTTGCCAAGGCAAAAAAAGGAACCATATCAAATGCCATTGCTGGAGTTGCGATCGCAACAGCTTTGATGCCACCGTTGTGTACAGCGGGTTATGGTATAGCAGAATGGAATTTGGCTTACTTCAGTGGAGCGATGTATTTGTTTTCTATCAATACGGTTTTTATCGGGCTATCTACTTATGTGGTTTGTAAACTGTTGAAGTTTCCAATGGTTAAGTATGCCAACCAGAAGAAACGTAAACGAATTTCTTTTATCGCAACAGCAGTAGGTATCGTTGTGCTGGCTCCATCAATTTATTTGTTTTATAAACTTTATCGAGTTCAAGTGCAAAAAAGCGCTGTGCAAGAATTCATGGACGAATATGTCCAATATGATGGTGTTCGTTCAACATCTGAATATGATCCTGTAGAGAAAAAGTTGGACGTAGTTTTGTTTGGCGCATCTGTACCAGATGTCATCATTCAGCAATGGACTAAAAAGCTGGAATCATATCCATCGTTAGTTGATGTCAACGCTCAATTTTATCAAGGTTCTGGACCCATAATGGATGGGAATTACGAGGATATCGCTAGTATCCAAGAAGAACGCATTGATGACATCAAACGCTTACAAGATCAAGGTCTCATCATAGGTGAACTTCAAAGAGAATTGGAAACCATAAAAAGCGAAAACCGAAAATTTGCCTTTATCAGTGAAGAAGCTCATTTGCTCTATCCAGAGCTTAAGTCCATCTCCTATGCACCGAACATTTCCAATAAATTCAATTCAAAATCCATGGATACCGTTGATGTGTTTACAGTAACATACAACGATTCACTAATCGCTCCTTTGGAACGTTTGAAAGTAAATAGCCGATTAAGACAGTGGTTAAAATATAGAATGAAGTCTGACAGTGTGATGGTGCAAACCGCTCAAGCCAGCGCTTCTGGAATTTAAAAAGCTTTTGTTTCTAAAGACCTTTATTCTGAGCAATTCTCACCTTGCGGAAGAGCTCTGAGCTATATACAAAGTCGGTAACAGCTTCATTATCGGTTTTGAAAATCTCCTTGTTTGATCCAGTCCAGGCGATTCTTCCATCTTTGAGGAAGATGATGGTTTCACCTATTTCAAGAACAGAATTCATATCGTGCGATATAATAACAGTAGTTATATCTGCCTCGTGAGTCAATTCCTGAATAAGGTTGTCAATTATAGTAGCTGTTTTAGGATCTAATCCAGAGTTAGGCTCATCACAAAACAGAAATCTAGGTTTATTAACGACCGCACGTGCTAGTGCTACTCTTTTTTGTTGCCCACCAGAAATCTCACTTGGCATCTTTTTATTTAGATTGACAAGGTTTACTCGTTCAAGAATATCGTTAGCTCGATCTTGTCTTTCTTTGCGACGCATTTTCGTGAACATTCTTAAAGGGAACATTACATTTTCTTCGACAGTCATGGAATCAAATAGGGCACTGTGCTGAAATAGCATTCCCATATTTTCCCTCAATTCCTTTTGACGATCTTCATCCATTTCGCTCAAGCGCTCATCTTCATAGATAATCTCGCCAGAATCTGGTTTGAACAATCCCAACATATTTTTCAGAAAGACTGATTTACCAGATCCACTGGATCCTATAATCATATTGGTCTTACCTTTTTCAAACTGGGCATTGATACCATCTAGGATGGTCTCACCATTAAAACTTTTACGCAAGTCGTTAATCTCTATCATAATAGTATAATGGTCAATAAGTAGTTAGCGATGATGATCGCGACACAAGTCCAAACAAAAGAAGTTGTTGCAGCCTGACCTACTTCAAGTGCGCCACCTTTCATGTAGTAGCCGTGGTAACTAGGGATCGTGGCCAGTATCAAACCAAACACCAGTGTCTTAATAAACGCATATACGACTTGGTATGGAACAAAATTATCCTGCAAACCGATGATAAAATCTTGTGCGCTCACCAGATCACCGTAAACGGCCGCCATGAAACCACCCAAAATACCAATAAACATTATCAAAGCTATCAGCAGTGGATAAAAAAGCATTGCTATGATTTTAGGAAATACCAGGTAATTCAATGGATTGATACCCATAACCTCAAGTGCATCGATCTGTTCTGTTACGTTCATGGTACCTATACTGGAAGTAATAAATGAACCAACTTTACCGGCCATAATGATAGATATAATAGTAGGTGCAAATTCCAGAATGATGGATTGACGCACAGCAAATCCTATTAGAGATTTAGGAATCAATGGATTGTCTAGATTAAGCGAGGTCTGTAATGCGACAACAGCTCCCATAAAAAAGGAGATGAACGCAGTAATACCGATGGAGCGTATAATTAGATCGTCCAGCTCTTTCAAAATCAGTTCTTTGAGAACCAACCCCTTTGTAGGCCTTCTAAAGACCTCAAAGAGCATAATCATGTACTTACCTAAGTGGCTTATTATTTTCATGCGTGGTAAATATATAGATAAATTAGAACTGCCGATTTAATCCTTTCTTAAACTTGACCGCATTTACAATACGTATTTTTGTAAAAATGCTCTAGGATGAAATTACTGAAATTCTCTTGTTTATTGATAGCACTGTTGACTGGAACTATCTCGCTTTCGCAGAAGCGAACTAACAACAATCAACCTGCCAAATCAGAGACTATTAACCAGTCGACTTACGATCCTGCAAATAGGCCAAATCTTGTCGTGGGAATTGTGGTGGATCAAATGAGATATGATTATCTAACGAGGTTCTATGATCGTTATAGCAATGATGGTTTTAAGCGATTAATGAAAGATGGTTTCAATGCCACAAACAATCACTACAATTATGTGCCTACTTATACCGCTCCAGGTCATGCCTCGATCTACACGGGAACAACGCCAGAAAACCATGGTATTATCGGGAATAATTGGTATGATAAATTCATAGATAAAACGATTTACAATGCAGATGATGCAGATGCAAACCCTATTGGGACGACCAGCGATGAAGGCAAAATGTCGCCACGTAAATTATTGAGTTCTACAGTAACAGATGAGTTGGAATTATTTACCCAGGGTCGAGCAAAAGTGATAGGGATTTCCATCAAGGATCGTGGTGCAATCTTGCCAGCAGGACATGCTGCAGATGCAGCCTATTGGTTTAGAGGTGGTGATGAGGGCATTTTCATTACCAGTGATTTTTACATGAACTCACTACCTAAATGGGTAACAGATTTCAATAGCAGTAAACCTGCAGAAAAGTATCTCAAACCGTGGGAAACACTATATCCAGTTGATAGTTACTTTGCTAGTGGGCCAGATCTCAACGATTTTGAACGTGCGCCGCGTGGCAAAGACACCGCAACATTTCCCTATGATTTAAAGCAATTAGCAGCTTCCAACGGTGACTACAACCTTATTAAATCAACACCTTATGGCAATACAATAGTTGCCGACTTTGCCATTGCCGCATTGGAAAACGAGCAGATGGGAAGGGATGTGATCACAGATTTTCTAGCGGTAAGTTTTTCCAGTACAGATTACGTAGGCCATCAATATGGAGTGAATTCGGTTGAAATTGAGGATACTTATTTACGTCTGGATAAAGATATAGCTAGATTACTAGAAGCATTAGATAAAAATGTTGGGAATGATAATTATACGGTATTTCTAACGGCAGATCATGGAGCCGTAAATGTTCCTGCCTATTTACAGCAGAATAAATTTAGCGCTGGCTATTTCGATGAACGCACTTTTGTAAAGCAAATGGATACGTTGAGTAGTGAAAAATTCCAAGTTCAAGGTTTGATCAAAAATGTAAGTAATGATCAGATCTTTTTTGACCAGTCGGTTTTAGAATCTGCAGGAATAGATGCTACAGATTTGCAGAACTATCTCGCTACGCAAATACGTAACTATCCTGGAGTCAATAAAGTTTTTACAAGAGATGCCATGGTTCATGGTAGTTTTACCAATGGTATGGCTGCGCTCATCCAAAAGGGATTCCATCATCAGCGCAGCGGTGATGTCATCTTTGTTCTGGATCCAGGAACTATAGTTTACCCTAACACAGGTAGTACGCACGGCAGTGCTCAAAGTTATGATACACACGTACCGTTGCTCTTTTACGGTAAGGGAATTAATAAAGGTACCACTGCTGATCGCACACATATTACAGATATCGCGCCTACCATATCGTCTTTGCTAGGTATAAGTTTTCCAAACAGCGCAACAGGTAATCCTATTGGCAAAGTTTTAAAGTAATAGGATTTACATTCTTATATATTTGTAGCTTAAACAACTCATCATGAAAGTATACATCACATTTGTAGCGTTACTTATTACTTCAATTTCTATTGGTCAGGCTTATACTGGAAAAGAAGATCAGAAATTTCAAGTAGGTCTCAATCTTCAGGATAATGGTACTGGTATCCAGGCAACTTACGATTATGGGGTAGGAGAGAACATATCGTTTGGTATTGCTACCGTTTATCTTTTAGGCGTGGATGATCTAGTAGATGCAGATTTTGATCAACGAGCAGATGTACGTGCGAGATTTAATGCAAACATCGGTAATGTACTTAACGTTGATCCTCGATTTGATTTATATCCAGGCTTAAGTTTTGGTACCAAAAACTTTGGTGGACACTTAGGAGCAAGATTCTTCTTCAGTGATGGATTTGGAATTTATACAGAAGCTCAGGTTCCTTTTGCAAAATATGATAACGGCGACCTTACTCAAGCTGAAGAATTGAACAATCAGTTCAATTTCAACATCGGGATGTCTTTCAATCTTTAAAAACCTATTTTAGATTTAATACCGTTCCAGCGGTACGATCTTAAAAAACGGCCTTGATCTTTATTCAATAGAGGTTCGAGGCCGCTTTTTTCTGCCGTTAAATAGCCTGCTACATAGTCAAAAAACAAACTTATATGCTTTTTATTCATTGCCATTTTAGCAGCGGTGATCAAAGTTAGTGGCCATCCATAACGCATTTTAAAAAATGCCTCGCCTTGCAGTTGCATGGATTTGGACTTGTAGGCAGCGCCTGTAGGTTTTAAGTGTTTAACGTGAAGACCGTCAATCGTGACAACTTTCCAGCCGTAATATCGTGCAAGCATTTCATCCATGGTATCCCAACCTATACTAGATTTTAATCCGCCTATTTCTTTAAAGCAATCTATTTGATAAGCTTTAAGAGCTCCTCTAATATGATCCGGATTGTTCTGGTTTTCAATGACCCATTTACTATTCACTTCAATGGTGCAATGTCCTGCGACCATTCCTGTTTTAATATCTGAAATTGTAGAGTTCTCGCTGGAGTTTATACCACGTGTGGTTGTTGCGTGAAAGCGCATTGAAACAACCTCCAGATAATTAGAAGGAAAAATCAGGTCTGCATCAAATTTACAAATGACATCTACCCTATCTAAATCTATCAGTTCAAGACCCTTTTTGAAAGCATTGATTACTTTGGTTCCTGGTATATTTTCGGCACTAGACTTATTCCTGATAACAGTAATAGGCAGCCAATCTTTAAAGGATTTCGCCACCTCAAAAGTGCCGTCTGTGCTGTTGTCATCAACCACAACTATCTGTGATGCCTGCAGGCTTTGAGCAAGAAGACTATCCAGCGTTAGCGATATAAAAGTCGCTTCATTATAGGCAGGAATGATGATAGCAATGCGCAAGAATTTAGTTTTGGGATCGCTCACAATATACAAGATAGTAACGATCTGTAAAGTGTCGTAAGATAGGCCGCAGACCTATTTTTTTTGTTGGATTGGTGAATTTGACGGCATCCACAACTTCCCAGCCTGCTTTCTCCAAAACATAATCCAGTTGCCAGTCTTCAAACTCGTGATAATGTTGATCCCTAATATCCTGCGGGTTTCTATAAGCGCTGGAGAACCATAATTTTAGTGGCACACTCACGACCAATTTATTGCAGGTAATCGCCTTGAGAACGCCATAAGGATTAACGAGATGCTCAAAAATTTCACAAGCTGTGACCGCATCACCTTTGAAATTAAGGACCGCGCTCACATCATCATCTAAATCTTCACCGCTGGTATTTTCCACTTCAAATCCATGCTCTTTCATGATCTTAGAGAACGGATTTTCTACACCTAGATCCAAAATTCTATCTGATGGATCAACATGTAGCTTCAAGAATTCTAAGGTCTTTTTAAAGCGCTTTGAAGGGAATGTGTTTTCGTACAAATCAAGAAATATTAACCGCGACGACGCTCTAGAAGAATCATCATCATTAATCCCAACATGACGCGTTCTTTATCGTCATTATCAATTTCTGATAATTTTTCCACCTCAAACTCCTTCCCAAAAAACGAAGGTTTCTTTTTCAGCTTTGCAACAATATCACCATTGACATCAGTTACATTATATGTTGGGTGAAAAAGGTATCCAGTGAAAAAACTCACCACAGGAATCTCTCCCATAAGCGAGTCGCCTATGCGGGTCCAGGCACTTGCTTCTTGCACTTTATATTGCAACTTTTCATGCTGGTTAATAATGTCATACTCTGCCTTCCACATGGATTTCCAGCCTTTACGAGCAATTTTACCTACATGATCACCATTGGCATTTGTCATGGAATAAGCAGCGCTCCAGTCCAGCCATTTATCTGCATTGATCGTAAAAAGCATCTCTTTTTTTGAAGTATCACCGTAAACCGTGATCGCTTCTTTGAGCTTGAACATTTTTTGCTTTACATAAGCAACGGTAGCACCAGTAGCATCGGTTGCAGTAAAGTCGTTGCTTAAGGTTGTGATTCTAAAAGAGAACCTGATGGGGTACTGAATGTTTTGCATGAGAATAGGTTGATCGTTGTAGTAAAGGTATAGGATTAGTTCGCTTTCGCGAAAGCGATAACCTTCAAAATCATATTAAATATAAATTGAATCGATCTATTCAAGAAACTACATTACAAGACAATTTGCGATGCACTGTAAACCTAGCCATGAATGTGATAACCACCATCAACATGGCGTATTTCACCAGTAATGCGGCACTCTGGACGGAACAAATGCACGATCTCAAAAGCTAGATCTTCTGGCCTGGCGTTACCCAATGGGCTCATTCTGTTTGATGTAGAAACGTCTTCTGGTCTCAACGTGGCATTACCAGCTTTACTTCCCATAAACGGCGAAAACCTCAGGGCGTTACATCGTATATCGTATTTGCGACCCAACTCGTCTGCAAGTTCTACGGTGATGCGTTCTAACGCGGCTTTGGCAATACTCATATTTCGGTACGGATGGAAGGTGACTTTTGCAGCGGCAATGTAACTCAAGGAGCAAATCGAGGCTCCTTTTTGTAAAACACCTGCGTCCAGAAGGTGGCGCGTCACACTAATAAGTGAATAGGCGCTCACGTCCATGGTATCGCAAAATTCTTGCAGCGATACTTCTATAAGTGGCTTTACTTCTTTCTTTCTAATGGTTTTGTCCATCGCGATGGCGTGGAGAAAGCCGTCAAGTTTGATGTTTTTATCTGCAAGTTCTTTTGCAAAGCTGGCGATATTATCATCGATAGTTACATCGAGAATAGCGGTAAGGCTATCACCCAATTCCTTTTTTACGGATTCCTGAAAATCGCTGTAATTGGCATTGAGAAAAGCTTGAGCTTTTTCTGAAAGATCCTTGTGATGTTTACTCACGCCCAATCCCGTACAAACGACTTTCCCGCCATTTTTGACAATCTCTCGAGCGGTGTACATGGCAAGTGAATGCTCATCTGCTATTCCTGTAATCAAAAAGGTTTTTCCTTGTAATGTCATAGTGTTTACCATTTATATAAAGCTGTTCCCCAAGTCCATCCTGCGCCTACAGCGGCAAAAAGAATGAGTTCACCTTTTTTGAGTAATCCGTTTTTGTTGGTCTCGTCTAACATGATCGGTATCGTACCACCAGAAGTGTTTGCATAGCGATCCATATTAGTATGCACTTTTCCCCAAGGAAGACGAACAGTTTCTGCAATGGATTGTAAAATACGTATGCTGGGTTGATGCGGTATCATATGATCAACTTGATCAATGCTGATATTATTTCGTTCTAATAATTTATTGATTGATTTTGGAACTACGTCAATTGCAGTTTGGAATACAGCAGGTCCGTCCATCTGGAAATAGTGTAGTCCTTCATTCACAGTTTCTTCAGAAGCCGGTTGGAGTGAACCACCAGCTGGTATGTTCCATGCATCCTTACCACGCCCATCTGTATGTAATAAGAAATCTTGAAAACCTTTATCCTCAGTAGTATGTGAAATAACCATGGCACCTGCGCCGTCTCCAAAGAATACTGAATCGCGCCGATCCCAATCTGTAATATTGGAAAACGTATCTGCACCTATAACTAACACATTCCTATACATGCCAGATTTAATGAATTGTACGGCAGTAGCTATGGCAAACACGGCTCCAGAACATACCGCAGAAATATCAAAAGCTACAGCATCAAAGGCTTCTAACTTTTCTTGAACAAAACAAGCGCATGATGGAGCTAATTTGTCTGGCGTTGCAGTAGCTAAAATGATAAGGTCAATCTCTTGAGCGTTTAGATTTGCATTTTTAAGTGCTTTCTGAGCTGCTTTAGTTGCTAGATCGCTGGTAGTTTCACCAGTGCTGATGCGTCGTTCTTTAATTCCTAGATTTTTCTGTATCCAGGCATCATTAGATCCTACATTTTCAAAAAATTCATTGGGGACTATATTCTCAGGTGCGTAGGAACCTGTACCACTTATGTAAGCGTTGTTCATTTAATTAGGTTTGTGCCAGAGAATTTTTCAATTATCAGGGCTTCTGGCTTAATTTTTAGCAAAATAGTGCGTTGAAAATAAAATATACCTCATTTCAATAAAAAACGTACGATACCCAATGTAGACTTAAAAAATGTCTTAACCGTCAACTTTTTGAAAAACAGTTATTTAGTAGTTCTTAGCGGTTTTGAATAGAGTGTTTATTACAGTATTCAGAAGCTTTTGGAGCGGTTGGATAAAGCTAGCTAAATGTTGTTCTATAATTTATTGTATCTAATAGCTTGCGGTATAAAAACAATATTATGCGATTAATTTGAATTCTGACTCGATGAATTACTATCTGATTATTTGAACTGTAAAATAAGAATTGAATTTTTGGAAGGTTTGTAACCTTACTCAATTTATCTTGCTAAGATGAATGAAGATCAGTGATAACCTATTTTTTCTTTATTAAATTTCCTCAATCAAAATTATATCTCCGTTAAATATTTATGATCGGCAAGAAAAAAATTGTTGTGGTTCTACCAGCTTATAATGCTGAAAAAACTCTCGAGAAAACGTTTCGTGAAATTCCATTTGATATCGTCGATGAAGTGATTTTAGTGGATGATTTTAGCGTTGATGGAACTAGCGCTTTGGCTAAAGATTTAGGAATTCGACATGTATTAAGGCACAATTCTAATAAAGGTTATGGAGCTAATCAAAAAAGCTGTTATGAAAAAGCTTTATCCTTAAATGCGGATATTATCGTAATGCTTCACCCTGATTATCAATACACTCCTGATTTGATTCATTCTATGGCTTATCTAATAGCTAATGAAGTGTATCAAGTTGTATTGGGCTCGCGAATTTTGGGAAAGGGAGCATTAAATGGAGGTATGCCAGTTTATAAGTATATCGCAAATAGATTTTTGACTTTCGTTCAAAACATTTTAATGAATCAAAAGGTAGCTGAATACCATACGGGATATCGAGCTTTCTCAAAAGAGATATTTGACTCAATAAATATTAATGCCAATTCCGACGATTTCATATTTGACAATGAGATGCTTGCTCAAATTTGTATGGCAAATTATGAGATAGCAGAAATCACATGCCCAACAAAATATTTCGAAGAGGCATCTTCTATTAATTTTTCAAGAAGTTTAAAATACGGTTTTGGTGTTTTGGGAGTTTCAGTAAAATATTTTGCGCACAGATTTTTAAAAATAAAATCCACAATTTTTGAAGATGGCTAGAAACCTTGCCTTTGCTATTATTATCCTGATAAATTGTTTGTTTAGTTTCAAGTATTTAGAACGATATACGGATCATTATCTGGGTCTCACTATTTTGTACCTTTTTGTCCAAGTCTTTTTAATTGTGCTGTATAAAAGAATTGAAAAAAGAAAACTAATTCAGGTCTCTCTTTTATCTGGATTAATTTTAATTCCAATATTAATAGCGATTTATAGCTTTATCTATATTGATCCGATGGAACTAAACGTCGATCGATGGAGCGTGATTGATTCTTTTTGGAATCAGCTTCTAAGTGGTCGATACCCGTATTATGCGGTTTCACATATGGGAAACATTCCTGGTCCTATGCCTTTTTACTACTTGGTTGCTTTACCATTTTATCTCACCAATACTTACAGTTTTTTGAGTGCAATTGGTTGTTTGGTTTTTATATTTTTTTTGTTCAAAGAATTGAACTTAAGTCTAATACCAATAAGTGTGATTATTTCGATATTTTCGTTAGTGACCTTTTATGAAATAGTGGTACTGAGCAACTTGTTTACATTTTCGGTTTTAGTTGCTATCGCTCTTTTTTATTTTGAAAAAAGATTTCGAAAAGAGAGTAAAGGAATTTTGATAAATGCTATAATTCTTGGATTATTATTGGCCACTCGTAGTGTTTATTCTTTAGCTTATGTCGTTTTTTTCATATCCTTTTTAAAAACGCGTATGATAAACGTTAGGCAAGCAGCCGCTTACTCTGCAATCATTTTGACAAGTTTTGTTCTGACATTCGTACCGCTACTGTTATTTTATTTTGATGATTTTTTTAAAATGAATCCATTTATTGTTCAGTCTTCTTTTCTATTACCAGCCTCATTAATCCCTTTGTTATTCATAATCGCCGTAATTTTTGGTTTTTTAGCAAAGACCACTTGGCAAAGGTTTCTTTATTCAGGATTCACCATTTTCTTAAGCATATTGATTTATGCAATCTATTTAATATCTCAGTACGGATTCTTAGAGGCTTTATATCAAAGCAAAATTGACATATCCTATTTTATCTTCTCTATACCATTTCTCTTAATTGGAAAATTAACATTCACCAAAAAAATCAATATAGATCAAATTGCTAATTCTGGTTATGCAACAGGTTCATTCCACAACCTCCAACTTAGCAAACCGCAGCAATAATTTCTTCAAACCACCAACTTGAAAGTTGATTTCTGCCTTTTTCTCGCCGCCTATTCCTTCTAAGTTTACGACAGTTCCTTGACCAAAACGCGCATGGGAAACTTTAGTACCAGGCTTTAAATCACCTTCAAATCCAGAAGGTGCTGGATTTGTAGTCGTGCTCACTGGTCTCATTTTACGCAATTTGCGTATTTGCTCTTCGCTAGGTTTACTTACGGTTGGTGGCGTGCCGCTTCGTGGCTTATTCTGTCGTAGCTTAGATTTATCCGGTTCATCCCATAGATGATCTGTCATGGCAGACTTGTATTTATAGTCATCCATAGGTGTAGTGTACTCCAGGTATTGATCTGCGATCTCAGTGATAAATCGGCTGGGTTCTGCATCAACTAGTTTTCCCCATCGGTATCTGCTTAGAGTATATGTGAGATAAGCTTGATGTTCTGCTCTTGTGAGCGCCACGTAGAACAGCCTTCGTTCTTCTTCTAGATCTTCGCGAGTGTTCATCGCCATGCCACTAGGGAAAAGGTCTTCTTCCATACCTACTATATATAAATATGGGAACTCTAGTCCTTTGGATAGGTGGACTGTCATGAGCGAAACTCTATCTGTGTCGCCGGTATCCTTATCAAGATCTGTTGCCAGCGCAACATCCTCAAGGAATTCTGCTAACGAACCACGCGCTTCGGCGACTTCCTGCTGTCCTTCCACAAAGTCGCGCATACCGTTAAGAAGCTCCTCAATATTTTCAATCCGAGAAATTCCTTCTTGAGATCCGTCCTTTTTGAGTTCGGTTAGTAAGGCGCTTTTCTTAATGACGTATTCTGTGAGTTCAAAAACGTTCTGGGTTTCTTCCAGAGCTTGAAAGCTTTTGATCATTGTCGCAAAATTGCGCAATTTGGTTTTTGTTCCGCCATTAATATTGGCCTCTATACGGTCAATATTCTCAATGATTTCAAAAAGACTTTTGTCGTATTGCTTTGCAGCCACAATAAGCTTGTCCATGGTTGTTGTTCCTATTCCACGAGCAGGATAATTGATTACACGCTTCATCGCTTCTTCATCCTTAGGATTTACGATCAAACGTAGATAGGACAATACATCCTTTACTTCTTTGCGTTGGTAGAAACTCAAGCCACCATAGATACGATAGGGAATATCACGCTTACGCAGCGCATCTTCCATCGCTCTGGATTGAGCGTTGGTTCTATAAAGAATAGCAAACTGGTCGTTACCCAGTTGCTTATTCATCTTATTTTCCCAGATGCTACTGGCTACGTAACGACCTTCTTCTGCATCGCTCATTAATCGATGAACGATGATTTTTGGCCCATCGTTATTTTCTGTCCAGACGACTTTTTCAAGTTTGGTTTTGTTATGCTCAATGATGGAGTTGGCAGCCTCTACAATATTTTTTGTAGATCGATAATTCTGCTCCAGCCGGTATGCTTGCACGTTATCATAGTCCCGCTGAAAATTGAGGATGTTGTTGATGTTTGCACCTCTAAACGCATAGATCGATTGTGCATCATCACCTACGACACAGATATTTTGGAACTTATCCGATAATGCTTTGACAATCAGATACTGCGAGTGGTTTGTATCCTGATACTCATCTACTAGGATGTACTGGAAACGATGTTGGTATTTTGCTAGAACTTCTGGAAATCTATTAAGTAACTCATTGGTTTTTAATAATAAATCATCAAAATCCATGGCGCCTGCCTTGAAGCAGCGCTCTACATATTCTTTGTAAATATCTCCGAATCTTGGCCTGCGCGCCATAGCATCGGCCTCTTGTAGATCGGCATCTGCAAAATAGGCTCGTACGGTGATCAAGCTGTTTTTTAGGGATGAAATTCTGGAGAATATCTGCTTGTACTTGTAGACATCTTTGTCCAGTCCCATTTCTTTGATAATGGCGCTAGTTAATCGTTGGGAATCTTGGGAATCGTAAATCGTGAAATTCGATGGATAGCCCAATTTACTAGCTTCCATGCGCAGCAATCGCGCAAAAACCGAGTGGAATGTTCCCATCCATAAATTCTTGGACTCACTCGCGCCCACAATTTCTGCGATACGTTTTTTCATCTCACGCGCAGCCTTGTTTGTGAACGTCAACGCCAGTATGTTGAAGGGATCGACGCCTTGTTGCATCAAATATGCGATGCGTAAGGTCAACACGCGTGTTTTCCCAGATCCTGCACCGGCGATCACGATCATGGGACCTTCTTTTTGCAGGACCGGCAGTCGCTGCGCTTCATTTAATTGGGATAAATAATCTTCCAAAATCTACTTCATTTTCTTGTTTATAAAGATAAGGGTTGATGTGGAGCACGCTTTCGCGAAAGCGACATAAATACCATCCTTTTTTCAACAAATCAGCTGTATTTTATGTGAAAGTCAAAGTCCAACTGCACTCACATATTGTATTTTTAGGCCTCTAAAGTTATAATATGGAATCCGTTTGGGAATTTTTGATTGGTATTGCGTGGTACTGGTATCTAATTGCTTTTGTAGTGGTGGTGTTTTTGTACGATATCATACAGCGCAAGCACATCATTTTACGCAATTTTCCCGTGGTGGGACATTTTAGATATTGGCTGGAAAGTATAGGTCCAGAATTGCGCCAATACATCGTTGCAAACAATAGAGAAGAATTGCCATTTAACAGGATCGAGCGTGGATGGATCTATGCGAGTGCCAAAAATGAGAACAATTATGAAGGCTTTGGTACGGATAGGGATATCTATGCCAACCAATATATCTTTATCAATAATTCCATGATGGCTCACAAGGTTGAGAAAGGATCTGTGACAGATAAAGAGCCGTCATTCCTGCCTTGCGCAAAGGTCATGGGTGCTTCAAAAAACAGAAAGAGACCTTACCGACCTGCCAGCGTGATCAATATTTCTGCCATGAGTTACGGTAGTTTGAGTGCCAAAGCGCTGGACGCCATGAACAATGGCGCTAAAAAAGTACACGCCTATCACAATACCGGTGAAGGTGGTTTGTCGCCTTACCACAAACGTGGTGCCGATGTCGTTTTTCATTTTGGAACTGGATATTTTGGTGTACGTGATGATGATGGTAATTTCTCTATGGAGAAACTTAAAAAATTGGTGGATGAAAATCCGCAGGTGAGAGCAATTGAAGTAAAGCTTTCTCAAGGTGCCAAACCAGGAAAAGGCGGAGTGTTGCCAGGATCAAAAATCACGAAAGAGATTAGCGAAATCAGAAACGTACCAATGGGTGAAGACGTTCTCTCACCGCCCACGCATAGTGCTTTTGAAGGTATTCAAGGTCTAGTTGATTTTGTGGAAGAAATCGCTCAAGAAACTGGCTTGCCCACTGGAATTAAGGCCGCGATAGGAAAACTGGAGCAGTGGAAAGAACTTGCTCAAATTATGAAAGATACCAGTAAAGGTCCTGATTTTATCACGGTCGATGGTGGAGAAGGTGGTACCGGTGCCGCACCGCCTAGTTTTGCAGATCATGTATCGTTGCCATGGGTTTTCGGATTCTCAGACTTATATCAAGTATTTCAAGCTCATGAATTGACTAGTGAGATCGTGTTTGTAGCGAGCGGTAAATTAGGATTTCCGGCAAAAGCAGCCATGGCTTTCTCGATGGGAGCCGATTGTATCAACGTTGCACGTGAGGCTATGATTTCTATTGGATGCATCCAGGCAAAAGTCTGTCATAATAATACCTGTCCTACCGGTGTGGCCACGCAAAACAAATGGTTGCAACGTGGTATAGTAGTCCCAGAAAAGGCAGAGCGTCTTGCGAGTTACTTCAAAAAATTTAATAAGGAATTATTGGAGATTACTCATGCTTCAGGATATGAGCATCCATGTCAGTTTGATATGCGTGATGTAGATGTAAGTACTGGTGATACTAATATGACCCAAACACTTGAATATACGTATAAGTATCAAAAAACTCCAGTTGAGTTTATAGGCATGCAAGCACTGAAGGATTGTTTGCATTTAGGAGGAAAATAAGAAGTACTAATTGAAATTGAAATTTAAAAAATGAACCTAACTACCACCCAACTTCTCATAGCATTCGTTCCCGCACTCATTGTTGGTGCCGTCGCTTATCTTTTGATCAGCTCCTTTTTAAAGAATGAAGAAAACAGGCGTATTTATCTCGCAGGAAAGTCCTTGAAACCTAAAACACTGCCCATGAGAATGGCAGCATATGAACGCCTGACTTTATTTTTGGAACGCATGAAACCCAATAGTTTGCTTGTGAGAACCCAACCAGCAAACCTCTCCAAAAACGAATATGAGAATGTAATTGTAGCTACTATCGAACAGGAATTTGAGCATAATGTTGCGCAACAAATCTACTTTTCTGAAAATTGTTGGAACGTAATCAGAGCGGCAAAGAACACCACCATTCAAAAGATCAGACAAATTGGAATGAGCAATAAATCCCAAACTGCAGAAGAACTAAGAGCGCAGATTATCAATGAATTCATGGAAGCTCCAGCACCTAGTGAGACCGCGTTGAGTTTTGTAAGAAAAGAAGTTAGGGATTTATTTTAATTTTTTAAAATATTTCTGTCATCCTGAATTCATTTCAGGATCTGCTGGATTGAAGTTAAACAAGCCGTGTTTTTACAGTTCACTTTAACGCACACATAACTAAATTAAACATTCAACATCCATTTCTAGAGATGCTGACCTGCGTCAGCATGACAGAAAATAATATGGCTTTACAAATCAGTCACCAACCTCAATTTCTCTTGATCTTTCTGACCCAATAATCCCACCACTTTTTCCATCAATTCTTTATTAGCTTCTTTTGCATATTGAGCATTGACCAATTTACGGGCATAGTCGTAAAAACGATAATTATAGTGTAACGCTGCTGTATATAAATCAAGATAATTTTGATCATCCAAATAACCCAATGCTATCAAATAATCAAAGGCGGTTTGTCTTGTTGAGGTACTATATTGAGGTTTGGTGAATTCTTGCAATTGTCCAAGATAGGATGTCCGTTCTCGATCTGTGAATCCGTCAGAGTTGATGGCTAGGGTGAGCCATGCCATATCCAGTGACTCATTAGTAGTTGACCATCCTTTTTTTGCAGCCTTTAATAACCGAGCTTTATCGGTCGCAGCATTCCACAATAAAACTAGCGCGTTTTCTCTGGTGGCATAAGATTTATCTGTTAGCATTCCAGAGATCATCACTTTGTTATAATCATTGACTTCACCTGCGGTCAAAGCAATGAGTTGGCGTATTTCTATGTTATTGATAGCTGCCGCTTGCTCTAACAATCTGTACTTTCTAGAATCATCTTGTAGGCTTAGCTGACCTACCATTTCCAGCACCATTTCCTTTTGAACTGGCGGTTGCATTGTTTCTTTGTAACTATTGTAGGCATCTTGAAAAGGTGAGATTCGTCTGGCAAGCAACTGTAAATAGGCTTCCATAAATAAATCTTTACGTAACAATCGCAAAGCTTCCGTACTTGGAAATTGCGTATTTGTGAGCCACATAGATTTGTAAGCGGTTAAATCTTTTCCAGACTCTTGGGACATGATTGACAACAAGTTGTCTGTTGTAGCATTCTTGAAAGCGAACTCTTTTAGATAGCGTTTGATTCCAGATCTAAAAGCTGTATCGCCTATAAGATCTCGCAAGGCATGAATGGCCCAAGCACCATGCTGATAAAAAGTGAGCGAGCTCGCAGTTGGATCCATCAACGCAGTGCTTTTTCCTGATTGATTTTGATCATTAAGCAGTTCTGCTTGCTCGTAAAGACCTACGTGATAATGCTCATCGCCATATAAATCACGCTCGGCTAGCATGGCATAATAGGTCGCAAAACCTTCTTGTAGCCAGTGATGAGTTCCTGATTCTTCCGTTACCAGGTCGCCAAACCATTGGTGAGCTAATTCATGCGCATTCACCGTCACATAGCTGCGATCGACGGCGCCTAACTTATCCTGTACAAACTGGTCGTCAAAAATAGTGGTTCCCGTATTTTCCATACCCGCGTATAAGAAATCCTTGACAGGAATCTGCTTATAATTCTTCCATGGATAAGCGATACCTATTTCGTTTTCCAAAAAGTCAAAAATCTGCTTGGAATTTTGATAAGTACTCTCAACTTTTTGCTCATCTTTTGGATAATAATACATTTCCAACGGCACGCCACTTTCTGAAAGGGACGTCGCAATCGCATACTTCCCAATCACGAGAGCTACCAGATAACTCGACATAGGTTCCGTCATATCATAACTCCACGTCATGCGGTCTTTTTCACCATTTTTATTGACCAGAATTCCGTTGGAAATGACGCTTAGGTCATCTGGCGCAGTTACCGTAAGATCCCATTCCAGCTTCTCGTTCATATCGTCAATACTGGGCAGCCAGTTGCTGGTATATTTTCCTTGACCTTGCGTCCACGCCTGTTCCCAGCGTCCATCGGCATCGCTGTCAATAAAGTACATGGCCTTATTTGGCTCACTTTTAAATGAAATGGTGATGGTGGTTTTCTCGCTTTCGCGAAAGCGGGATTCCAGCAAAATCCCTGCATCATTCTGGCTATATTTTAAATCAGAATGCGTGGTGGAACTTGCCGTGAATTCTACCAGATTTTTAGCATCAATCTGAATCTTGTCAACCGCCGAAAGAATGTCGATATCAAAAGTCACGCTGCCATCCACAGATTTGGCTGAAGGATCCATGGAAATGTTGACTGTTGCCTTTAGAAAATCAACGTTGGGTTGATCAATGCCTTGGGCATAATTTTGAGTCGATAAAAAAGCGAAAAACAATAGAACAAATAGAAATCTCATAAGCTGCCAAAATACAAATATCGTGCGGTACATAGGACGCAAAAGTCGCCTTAAAGTTTAGTCTTGACCATTCCTCGCGGCAATGCTACCTTTACATTCTAGATCCAGAATCGTGCCCATTAACTTTTTAAATACTCCTATTGATTACTTGAGCGGCGTTGGGCAGGCTCGTGCCAGCTTGTTGCGCAAGGAATTGGGTATTGAAACCTACGGCGATCTGGCTAACTTTTTCCCTAATCGATATGTTGATCGAACCCAATTCTACAAAATCAACCAACTGGTGCCAGAAACGGCTCAAGTACAGATTTTAGGTAAAGTGGTCTCTATTACTACGGCTGGTTCTGGTAAAGCGACGCGACTGGTTGCCACGTTTGCAGATGATACTGGTCGCATGGAACTGGTATGGTTCAAAGGCCAAAAATACTTTAGAGAAAACCTCAAAGTCAACGAGGTTTATGTAGTCTATGGGAAAGTTTCCAGGTATGGCTCGATGTACAGCATACCGCATCCAGATATGGAGCTGGCCAAAGAATATAAGTCCAGGCAACAGGCGGCAATGTCGCCCATATATCCATCTACCGAAACACTTACCAAGCGCCAACTGACCAACAAATACTTCATCGGTTTGATGCGCAAGCTTTTTTCTGAGATCAAAACTGCTTTTGTAGAAACGCTGCCAGATGATGTGATGCGCGAGCAGCAATTGATTACTAAAAACGCAGCGATGCAGGAAATTCATTTCCCGTCGAGCGCTGCAGGTTTGCAAGCCGCATTGAAACGATTAAAGTTTGAAGAGTTGTTTTTCATTCAGCTGGAATTACTACTTCAAAACCGAATCAGAAAAACGCAGATCAAGAGTTTTGCCTTTGAAATCGTGGGTGATCATTTCAATAATTTTTACAATTTCAATTTACCATTTGAATTGACCGGCGCACAAAAGCGAGTAGTCAAAGAAATAAGAGCAGATATGGCAACTGGTGCTCACATGAACCGGTTGCTGCAAGGTGATGTAGGATCTGGAAAAACTATCGTAGCGGTGTTAACCTGTTTACTCGCTATCGACAATGGCTTCCAAGCCTGTATTATGGCACCAACAGAAATCCTGGCTCAACAACACATGGCAGGCGTTTCAGAATTGCTGGCACCTACAGGTTTGAAAGTGGCACTGCTCACAGGATCTGTAAAGACAAAAGCACGCCGAGTCATTCATGAGGCGCTTGAGGACGGCAGTCTGGATATCCTGATAGGAACGCACGCACTGATCGAGCCAAAAGTCAAATTCCAAAACCTAGGCGTTGCGATTGTAGATGAACAGCACCGCTTTGGCGTTGCTCAAAGAGCCAAATTGTGGAAGAAAAATAAATTACCACCACACGTTCTCGTCATGACGGCAACACCTATACCGCGTACGCTGGCGATGAGTTTGTATGGTGATCTGGATATATCTGTAATTGATGAATTACCGCCAGGACGAAAGGAAATTAAAACCGTACATCGCTATGATAAGAACAGATTGGCGGTTTTTAAATTCATTAGAGATGAGATAAAAAAGGGCCGGCAGATTTACATCGTATATCCACTGATTCAGGAGTCGGAAACTTTGGATTACAAAGATCTAATGGATGGTTATGAAAGTATCGTGCGGGAATTTCCAAATCCAGATTATCAGGTAAGCATTGTACACGGCCAGATGAAGCCAGAAGATAAGGACTATGAGATGCAACGTTTTGTTCAAGGTAAAACGCAGATCATGGTAGCAACAACCGTAATCGAGGTAGGTGTGAATGTACCAAATGCCAGTGTGATGATTATTGAAAGTGCAGAGCGTTTTGGCTTGTCTCAACTACACCAGTTGCGAGGTAGAGTAGGACGTGGCGCAGACCAGAGTTTCTGTATTTTGATGACCAGTCATAAACTGAGCACTGAAGCAAAAACTAGACTTCAAACCATGGTAGAAACCACGGACGGCTTCAAAATCGCTGAGGTAGATCTCAAACTACGCGGTCCTGGTGACATCATGGGAACCCGACAAAGCGGCGTGATGGAACTGCGCATTGCAGATATTGTAAAGGATAATGAACTGCTCGCGGTAGCCAGACACGCAGCGATCAACTTTTTACAAGAAGACCCATCGATAGGCATGGAGAAAAACATCAACGTACGCCGTGTTATGAACTTTTTACAGAACAAAAAGGGATTGTGGAAGTATATAAGTTAATGACGAACTATTTTATTTAGACCATAATTAAAATCAGTCTACTGTCATGCTGAACTTTTTTTCAGCATCTGGTTATTTTGAGTTTTGATGATCATCATTTTGTGTGAATAGATCGTAGGAAACAGATTGCGGAAGAAGTATGGAGACCCTGAAATGAATTCAGGGTGACAAAGAAATTACTGTCATGCTGAACTCGTTTCAGCATCTGCTCATTGAGATCCAAAATGTTTATGTTTAACTAATGCCGAAAAGATCTTTTCATAATTATACAGTTTACATCTTATCCAACAAGAAAAACGGTGTTCTCTACATAGGAGTAACTGGCGGAATAGAAGATCGATTAAGGCGTCATCGATCTGGCGAAGGATCAAAATTCACCAAGAAATATCAAGCACATCTCCTCGTATATTTTGAGGGATTCCAATACATAAACGATGCTATTGCGCGAGAAAAGCAGTTGAAAAACTGGCATCGACAATGGAAGATTAATCTGATCGAAACAGAAAATCCCGAGTGGTTGGATTTGGCTAATTATTGGGTGTTGTAAGATTTAGGAAGAAGTATGGAGACCCTGAAATAAATTCAGGGTGACAGAAAAAGACAAGTATTGAGACCCTGAAATGAATTCAGGGTGACAAAGAAATTACTGTCATGCTGAACTCGTTTCAGCATCTGGTTAATTTGAGTTTTGATGATCATTATTTTGTGTGGATATGTCGTGGGAAGAAAAGGTGGAAGAAGTAGTGAGACCCTGAAATGAATTTAGGGTGACAGGAATAAAAAAGTAATGAGATCCTGAAATGAATTCAGAGTGACAAGGAAGAAAGGAGCACTGAGACCCTGAAATGAATTCTAGCTGACAAGTGAATTAAAAATTAATAAGGCATGATGTTATTGCGCTTTCGCGAAAGCGGAATTATTCCAGTATTAATCCATATCATCATCTGGTGATGGTACATAGGCCTTGTCGCTGTTTGCAGTAAGGCGTTTGAGTTCTGTCAATTCATCTTCAGTAAGGTGACGGTATTCTCCAACGGGAACGTCTAGCTCTATATTAATGATTCGTACGCGCTTCAACTTTGTGACTCGGTAATCCAAAAACTCGCACATGCGGCGTATTTGCCTATTAAGACCTTGGGTCAAAACAATGCGGAATGTTTTGCGACCTATGGCTTCTACTTCACAATCCTTAGTAACGGTGTCAAGAATAGGAATCCCAGTGGACATGCGTTGTATGAAACGATCATTGATACTATGATCGACGGTAACGATGTATTCCTTACCGTGATTATTACGAGAACGCAGGATTTTGTTGACGATATCGCCATCATTAGTCAAAAGAATAAGTCCTTCGCTGGGTTTATCCAATCGACCTATGGGAAAGATGCGCGTGGGATAATTAATAAAATCAATGATGTTGTTCTTTTCCACACGGGTATCTGTGGTGCAAACAATGCCTA
This sequence comes from Nonlabens sp. Hel1_33_55, assembly GCF_900101765.1. Lineage (NCBI taxonomy): Bacteria > Pseudomonadati > Bacteroidota > Flavobacteriia > Flavobacteriales > Flavobacteriaceae > Nonlabens > Nonlabens sp. Hel1_33_55. The sequence continues at coordinate 1,551,790 of NZ_LT627735.1, read as the reverse complement.
CGGGTTTATTAAACGCTAGATAGACAAGCTTTTCTTTCTTTTTAGAAATGAGTTCGCCATCTACCGCGACAATGTCGTCTGCCATGACTTTGGTCCCCATTTCTGGAACGCTGCCGTTGATCGTAACGCGTTCTTGCTCGATAAGTTTATCTGCAGCACGACGAGAGCAGTAGCCTTGCTCGCTCAAAAATTTGTTGATTCTGGTACCAGTTTCTGACATGCGGCAAAGGTAATATATAGATCGTGGGTGGAGTATGGAGACCCTGAAATGAATTCAGGGTGACAGGAAAAGGGAGGAGGTATGGAGGCCCTGAAATGAATTCAGGGTGACAGGAAAAGGGAAGAAGTATGGAGGCCCTGAAATGAATTCAGGGTGACAGCTTGAAAGAAATAGTGAGACCCTGAAATGAATTCAGGGTGACAAGGAAATTACTGTCATGCTGAACTCGTTTCAGCATCTTCTGGAATTGAGTTTTGATGATCATCGTTTTTGTATAAATACGTCGTGAGAAGAGATTGCGGAAGAAGTATTGAGACCCTGAAATGAATTCAGGGTGACAAGAAAATTATTGTCAAGCTGAACTCGTTTCAGCATCTTCTGGAATTGAGTTTTGATGATCATCGTTTTTGTATAAATACGTCGTGAGAAGAGGTTGCGGAAGAAGTAGTGAGACCCTGAAATGAATTCAGGGTGACAGGAAGGAAGGATAAATGAGATTCTGAAATAAATAAATGATTGATAATAAAAAAACCGGCGTGATGAATATTAGCATCACGCCGGTTCTAGAGAATTTTCTGATGTTTTATGCTTTACCGCCTAGCATGAGAAGCTCGCTGCAAACGACTTCAGTTGTGTAGCGGTTATTACCTTCTTTATCTTCCCATTTGCGAGTGGTAAGTTTTCCCTCTATTCCTATTTGGTTGCCTTTGGTAATGTATTTCTCAATAATCTCAGCGGTCTTGTTCCAAGCTACCACATTGTGCCATTGTGTATCGCTCACGGACTCACCTTGCTTGTTTTTGTAGCGGTCTGTGGTGGCGATGGAGAATTTGGCTATTTTCTTACCGTCTGTAAGATTTATGATTTCTGGATCTGCGCCTAGGTTACCGATCAATTGTACTTTGTTGTTTAAGCTGCTCATAATAAATTAGTTTGTATGGATTAAAAAATGTTTGAAAGCCATCGTTGTTGATGACGGTGCAAATATGTGACGACATCCTAATCCGTAAAGCATATTAAACAGTTGCTTTCGTTTATTGTCGTTTGTAAACGGATAAATACGGCTAATGCATTGTTTTTATTAGAAAGTTTGTTTTTTCAATCATTAAGTGTAATTGAATTAAAATGAGTGTCGGATTTAATTTGTAGTTTGGAAGTGCGGATAAATGCTAGTTGGCAACAATATCCAAACTGAACGCAAAACGAATGGAAAAGAAATTAAAACACAGCATTCTGACTTCTTATCTGATTGGAGCACCAATCGGAATTTTGACTGTTATCGCTACGATTTGGATTCCTTTATTGCTAACTGGAGAAGGTCTTTTGACAATTGTTATTCTTGGAACATATGGAATTTCAACAATCGGACTTGTAGTTGCGTTTCTGATTGCTCTATGGATTGGCGGAAAATTAGCATATCAGAATATTAAAAGTGGAAAATCATTACTTCTAACTTCCTTTAAATACTCAACTGTTGTGAATTTAATAATCTGGACGACTTTTTGTCTGATTATCGGACTGACTGTTACTGAAGAAAGATTTTTAATGATGATTCCACCGATTATCGCTTTTGTTGTTTGTACAGTCCTGACAACATTTTCAATCGGACTTTTAATTTCATATATGATTAAACGAATAAATAATAAACCGACTGAATTAAAAAATACTGTTGCCAAAAATGTATAACCGCAATTACGGCGGATTCGACTACGTCCGAATCCACTCGGAATTGCTAAAATCAGTGTCAAACCGAAAATTAACGCATATAAACCCGTAACTGACGGTTATACGAGACCGTTATGATTTATTCCACAAAACTTCTGTCACAATAGAAAATGATTGACTTAAATAAAAGTACAGAAAAAATTAATGAGTTTTTGAACACTTCGATTGACAGGTTTCAATCGGAGAATAGTAAACTAAATTCAATCGGAATTTATTCCTGTCCTTGGGCTGGATGGATTTCCATAAACTTTAACGTGAACAAATCGCGTATTGAAACGGAAAATAATTGTCCTGATTTTGAGTATGTGAAGTTTGACCTTTTAGAAATACCTGAATTGCAAGACGAATACGAAACTGACAATCCTGAATTTAAAATAAATGAGTCTATAAAAACTCACGACCACGAACTTGGAGACGAGAATTTTAATCAACTGATTTTTGAATATTTAAAACCAATTGTTAAAGAAATAAAAGAAAATTTTGAATCGGATTTTCTTCTTCAAATGTTGGACAGCAATTTGGCCGAGGAAATTTGAAAATAAGAAGTGATAGCTCAACAATGGCTATAAGTAATGGCGCCGTTCTCGCGTACATTTGAAAATCCTCGCACTTTTTTAAATTTGATACAATGTTTCAGATTCTTAGCTGGGCATTAATATCATACGCAAGTATGTCAGGACGAAGGGACTCAACTCAAACTTAAAATCAAATATGCCATGAAAACCTTAATCTTAACGATAGCAGTAATATTATTAATTCAGTTGGATGTTACTGCCCAAACAGAATTCGTTTTAGAACCTTCCCAAAGCATGATCATGACAGGTAAAGGACCTGGTCAAGATGCTACTATCAATCCATATGAAGGAAAAGATTGTTTTGCCATCATTGAAAATATAGGTAAAAGGGAATTCTCAATCAGAATCCAGCAACAGGGAAAAGTAATCAGAGAAATACCTATTCTTAAAGGAGAGCGCAAAAAGGTGACACTTTTAAAGGACTATGAACTATACCTTGATCCCAATCCCAAAGGCATTGCAAAAGCCAGCGTAGATTATAAAAAAATGGAGGAGTAATTAAGCTTTCAAAAGCATGGCTTATATGATGTAATATCAATTGTGGTACATTTTAATTCCTTGGCAACGTCTATAGTATTTCAAATCAGCCAAATAAATACAAGATCTTTTCGTCTGTAGCAATTAATACTTGCGTTCCCTAGAAACTCTATTCTTCAATTCCTCACCATTTTTCATCCTGCGATAATTCTCAACAATTTGTTCCACAACCGTTGGCGGATTGCTATTACTCGCAACGTGCGGTGTAATCAGGATTTTGGGATGCTTCCAGAAAGGGTGATCTTCTGGTAAAGGTTCTTGATTGAACACATCAAGCGATGCACCTGATAAGTGCCCTTTGTCTAATGAACTCAACAAATCTTCCTCATTTAAATGACCACCGCGAGCTACATTGATCAGATAAGTATCCTTAGGTAGTTTATCAAAAAGCTTAGTGTTTAAAATCTTTCTTGTTTTGTCAGTCAGTGGCAATAAGCACACCATAATATTTAGATTTTCTAGGAAATCATCCAATTGATCATGACTATAACTTTCAATACCAGCAGCGTTTTTTAACGTATTGGACCATCCAGAAACCTGAAATCCTACTGCTTTTAATTTTTTACCTACAGCTTGACCCAGCGTTCCAAAACCCAATATACCTACATGAACATTTTCAACCCTGGAATAAGGTAGTGGCTTCCATTCGTGAGTTGGTTGGGAATAGATGTGCAAGTTCTTGATGTGGTTCAAACATAACGCAAGTACAAATTCTTCCATGTCGCCAGATAGCTTATCATCAACGACACGAGTCAGTTTCACGTCTTGTGGCAACGATGGGTCAGCAAATAAGTGATCCACACCAGCACCTAGTGAGCCTACTACTTTAAGATTGTCAAATCCTTTAAAACTGCCGTTGGGCGCTTTCCACGTCATTGCCATTTCTACTTTTGAAGTGTCATTTGCGGATTCTGGGGTCACCACTTCAATAGCAGGATCAAACTTATGGAATGCATCGATCCACGGTTGATAATCCTCATCATTTCTTATCAATAAAATAGCCACAGTTCTTGGTTTTGGCCTACAATTTAAGCCAGAATAATGACTATTGCTATGTCTTTAATATGGACTTATGGTTTGAAGGCTAGTTCGCTTTCGCGAAAGCGAATTCATGATCATCAACACATTAAATAAACGAGGCTATAACATAATATTAAGAACTTTAGCCGTTTCATTAACATAAAATTAGTAATTTCGAGTACCAACCAACCACAAATTGAAGTCAACAATAATTGCTCTGCTGCTAATGCTGTGCTGCATTTACAGAGCACAGTCACAAGAAAATGATACTGTGCGGAAATCTGGTATTGACAAACTCAACCTCTTGAGTACGCATCCATTTGGTATTTATATTTCTCGAATTTCCCAAAATTTCAAGAAATCTGCTGTGGGTCAAATCAGGATGCGTCTGCAACAGCAAAGCGGTAATGTATTCCAACCACAGTTAACAGCCTATCTACCAGAAAATCCTACAGTACGCGAGGACTTTTCAAATACCACATGGTTTTTTAGAGTATTTACTTATCAAGATCAAGAAACAACACCTACTCAAATATTTGAATTTGAATTTGATGCGGTTCTCAAGGTTTATCGCGTGGATCTGGAAATACCCGTGAGCGATAAAAGCGAGCTGCAAATAGGTGTACGTAGTTTCACTGCGGTAAAAGGCAATTATCCTTTTTCTTATTTCTCAAGTGATAGTTCTATTGAATGGTTTCATAGCAATGTTGCTGGTGGTGAAGACGCCTTTGGCCGTAGGTTTTATGGTCTCAATCAAGTGAATTTTGAATATACAGATGCGAATGACCGTCAATTATCGATGGATCAAGGTGAGCTATTCTTAGGTGGTATTGAAGCATCGTATCATTATTATCCAGAAATTGAGTGGCTGAAGAATAAAAACGTTTTTACTAATGTCTCTTTTCATTCCGGCTGGAACACCACTCGATTCAATAGATCTATCGATATAGGTTTTAGTGCAAATCTTTTGAAAGAATGGAATGTGAAGAATGGTGACTTCTGGAAATTGGGACTAGGAGGAAGTGTGCTTAGAAAAAATGTTTTAGAATTTGATCAAAATGTGGATTTAGGAAACAATGACTATTTAGCATCTGGCGAAATCATGTTAGAGTGGACTGATATAACCAATAATGGTAACTACAACAGCATAGGAGTAAATTATCAGGAACAAACTCGTTATCGCAAAAAAGCTGAAGAAGATTATGTGTATCTAGAAGGCGATTGGTCTAGTATTAACGCCGGCTGGCACAATGCCTACACTACATTATTTGAAAGTTTGAGTAGTTGGACCATTCACTTTACACATGGTCGACAGCGTATTCAATATTTTGTGTATGTAAAGGAAGATCTAAAGGTGAACAACGCACCAGATCTGGAAAGCGGCATAGGAGTGAGGTTCAAGTTGTAATAGGTAAAACTTTAAGCTCTTATATCATAACACCATATCGACAGGCTTACCATTGATAACCCAATTGAAAAACAATAGGAACCGCCACGCCATCATTTCTAGGAAAGATATTACCGTTGGAGTAGTGGATGATCTTTAATTCTGCATTCCATTTGCGATCCTTACCAAAATAGGCGCCTGCCGCCATGAAATCCTGATAGGTCACTTTGGGTCCAGTTTTTACTCCATCAATGTCTTCTCGAGTAATGAATGTAGGACCTATAACACTATAGGTTCCATAAGCATCAAAGCCATCGCGACGCCAGAAGAAGAAGTTGATATGTGGATAAATAGAAAGCGCACCAGTCCACTTTTTATCGATACTGTTTTCAAAAGCAGTAACGCTAGCTCCATATCCTATGCTAAAAAACTTTTTGGATTCATATACCGTTTTAGTATAGTTGGCAAGTACAGTATTGGATGCCTTGGCGTCACCATACCAGAAGACTGGTATCCCAAGACTTTCCGTACCAGCAACTCTGGCATTCATGGAAAAGATTTTGTTAGGCGCGTAACCTATAAAATCATTACCATAACCTACTTGCAGGGTATGCGTTGGAAAAAAAGGTCGGTCACTTGCCTCGTCATCAGTTGGCTTAGGAGCCAACTCGCTGAGGTTGTACTGTACGCCAAAACTATAATTTTGAATGGACGGTTGATTTTCTTTATCCTTGGGAATGTGAACCGCATGAGCGAGCAGTTCCCATTGATCTGAAAGTTTGTAGGTAACACCGGCTGCAGCTAGAATAGATAAATAGCGATAGTCCTCAACACCAGTTTCAGTTCCTAGGGTGAATCCTTTACGAGCCACCGTCGCAGGTCCAGCTTCTACAAATGCACCCCAACGATCGTTGAAATGAAAATCTTTTTTTGCCGTTAGTGACCACACATTTGTCCAGACAGATTTGCTAAGATTCGTACCGCTGACTTTATTGTATTCGAACCAACTCGCGGGACGCAGTACTCCGTACTGAACTGCCCAATCTGGTGCAAACTCATACCCTAATAATATGCGTCCAGAAAATCTATTGGGACTGGTGTCTTCAAAGGTAAATCCAGGTTCCAATTGCCGTTCATTAAAATCATTGAAGATCATTCCTAGATTGAACTGCACGTAGGTTTTTGAAAGAAATGGATAGTCATCCTCGGCAGTTTGTGAATAACCGACAAGAGAAAATAGCAAAAGGTACGAGCTTAAAAGTTTTGTCTTCAATAGGAATAATCAAGAAGCTCAAAAATAACTTTAAAAGAGGTAACCAGGAAATGTGAGGTTTGTGTGATTGTTGCGCTTTCGCGAAAGCGGACTCATTCAATAGCATAAAAAAATCCCGACCATTGCTGATCGGGATTTTCCTTAAATGCGAGAGGTTGTTACACCTTTATTTTACTTTGTTTACTACTGCTTCAAAAGCGTCTGGGTGATTCATTGCAAGGTCAGCAAGAACTTTACGATTCAATTCGATGTTGTTCTTTTTGACAGCTCCCATAAACTGTGAGTAGCTCATTCCATGCATTCTTGCACCAGCGTTGATACGCGTGATCCATAATCTACGGAATGTTCTTTTCTTGTTTCTTCTATCGCGGTAAGAGTAAGACATTGCTTTCTCTACTGCGTTTTTAGCTACCGTCCATACGTTTTTACGACGTCCGAAATAACCTTTTGCCTGTTTTAGGACTTTTTTTCTGCGGGCTCTTGAGGCCACTCTGTTTGTTGCTCTAGGCATAATTTTAATTTTTTAGTTATAGGCGATTCAATTTGAATTCTTGTAAGCCTGGTAACTGGGTTTGTAATGAATTAATAAACCATCAAGGTTTACAAAATGGTCTTACTTAAGACGCAATTGTAACTTGATATTGTCTTCGTCTGCTTTGTGCACTAATGTATCATGCGTCAAAGCTAGTTTACGTTTTTTGCTCTTTTTAGTCAAGATGTGACTTTTAAAAGCGTGCTTTCTTTTGATTTTCCCTGTACCGGTAAGCTTGAAACGCTTCTTGGCACTGGATTTTGTTTTCATCTTAGGCATAAGTTCCTTTTTTAAATTCTCGCATCCTTAAACTGAAAGTACTCCAGAATTAAGGACTGCAAAAGTATCGTTTTATTTCTATTTAGCTCAATGTTTTCGCAATAAAATTGACGACTATAGCTAGGCTATAATTAAAAACCAAAAAGACTGCTTCATATTTGAAACAGTCTTCCATCTATTTTCTGTAAGTGTTGCGGTTTATTCTCTAGAACGCAACTAATTATTTCTTCTTAGGAGCAAGAAACATATTCATACGTTTCCCTTCCATTTTAGGCATTTGTTCCACTTTACCTAGTTCTTCAAGATCTTGGGCAAGTCTCAGTAGAAGAATTTCTCCTTGATCCTTATATATAATGGAACGTCCTTTGAAAAACACATAAGCTTTTAACTTAGCGCCTTCTTTAAGAAACTTCTCTGCGTGATTCTTTTTGAATTCATAATCATGATCATCAGTATTAGGTCCAAAACGGATTTCTTTGATCACAACTTTTGAAGCATTAGCCTTCATGGCTTTCTCGCGCTTCTTTTGCTCATAGACAAACTTTTTGTAGTCCATGATTTTTGCTACTGGTGGATCAGCATTTGGAGAGATCTCAACGAGATCCATTTCCATTTCCTGAGCTTTGGCTAGGGCATCTCTGGTGTCGATAATTTGTGGTTCAACACCTTCTCCTACCAGTCGTAGTTTGCGAGCACGTATTTTCTCATTGATTGCGTGCTTGTCTTCCTTGATAATCCGCGCTGGTCCGCGGCTTCTGCGTCTTCGTATTGCTATGGCTAAATAATTTTAATTAAACTTCAAATGTTTTTATACTGCTGGCGACTTCTTTTTGGATCATTTCTGCAAATTGTTGTGCAGTCATGGTTCCTAGATCGTCTCCACCATGTTTACGTACAGAAATAGTGCCATCCTTTTCTTCTTGCTCACCCACAATTAACATATAGGGTAATTTGGCCATTTCTGCCTCGCGGATTTTCTTACCCATCGTTTCGGCTCGATTATCCACTGTAGTACGAATTTCGTTAATTTCTAGGGTATCCGCTATATTTTTTGCATAATTTTCGTATTTCTCGCTCAAAGACAGCACGGTACACTGTTCAGGCATTAACCACAATGGGAAATTCCCGCCTGTATGCTCTAGTAAAATCGCGATAAATCGTTCCATACTTCCAAATGGCGCTCTGTGAATCATGACAGGTCTGTGTGACTCATTGTCAGCACCTTTGTACCAAAGGTCAAAACGTTCTGGCAGATTGTAATCCACTTGAATAGTTCCCAATTGCCAGCTGCGACCCAAGGCATCCTTCACCATAAAGTCCAGTTTAGGACCGTAAAATGCAGCTTCACCTTCTTCTACCACAAAATCAAGACCTTTTGCTTTTGCAGCTCTAAGAATAGCATTTTCTGCTTTTTCCCAGTTGTCAAGGTCACCTATGTATTTCTCAGGTTTTTTAGGATCTCTAATGCTTACCTGTGCGGTAAAGTTTTCAAATCCTAAAGATCCAAATACATAAAGCACCAAATCAATAACATCCATGAACTCCTTATCCAGTTGGTCTGGCGTACAAAATATGTGAGCATCATCCTGAGTAAAACCACGTACTCTGGTCAAACCGTGCAATTCACCACTTTGCTCATAGCGGTAAACCGTACCAAATTCTGCAAAACGTTTAGGTAAATCTCTATACGACCACTGGATGCTTTTATAGATCTCACAGTGATGCGGGCAGTTCATTGGTTTTAATAGGAATTCTTCATCTTCAGCTGGTGTGTGAATGGGCTGGAATGAATCGGCTCCATATTTTTCATAGTGACCACTTGTCACATAAAGTTCCTTAGAACCTATGTGCGGTGTCATTACCATCTCGTAACCTGCTTTTTTCTGAGCAGCTTTCAGGAAATTTTCTAGACGCTCTCTAAGCGCTGCACCTTTAGGTAACCACAATGGCAAACCTTGGCCAACTCGCTGTGAGAAGGTAAATAATTGCAGCTCTTTACCTAATTTTCTGTGATCTCGCTTTTTAGCTTCTTCCAGCAATTCTAGGTATTCTGTAAGATCTTTTTGTTTAGGGAATGAAATACCATACAATCGTGTCAATTGCGGATTTTTTTCATCGCCTCGCCAGTAAGCACCGGCAATACTCATAATTTTGAAAGCCTTGACGATTCCGGTATTGGGAATGTGACCACCACGACATAGATCTGTAAACGTATCGTGATCACAAAAGGTGATCTCACCATCAGTCAAGTTCTCGATCAATTCAACCTTAAAAGGATTTTCTTCATCTTTATATTTTTGAAGAGCATCAGCTTTTGAGACTTCCCGCATGGAAAATTCATGTTTACCGCGAGCAATTTCAATCGCTTTTTTCTCAATGGCTGGAATATCAGCTTCGGTTATTGAGCGACCTGCAAAATCGATATCGTAATAAAATCCATTTTCTATGGCAGGACCTATGGTCAGTTTTGCTCCTGGAAACAATTCTTCCACGGCCTGCGCCATAATGTGTGAAGATGAATGCCAGAAAGCCTCTTTTCCTTCTTTATCATTGAAGGTGTAAAGAATAAGACTACCGTCAGTTTCTAGTGGTGTTTTAGTTTCAACTTTATCGCCATTGAAACTGGCACTTATAACGTTGCGTGCAAGTCCATGAGATATACTCATCGCTACATCCATAGGAGTTGCGCCGCTTTCAAACTCTTTTATGCTACCATCAGGCAGTGTGATATTGATCATAACTACAAAATATGAGCGGCAAAGTTAAAACCTTTCAGAGGATTGACAACTGTCCCTTGAATAAACAAATGTTTTAGTTAAGTGGGTATTTTTGTATCATTGAACTACTTAAACCACTTGAAATGAAACTGTTTGGAACTAGCCAAACGACTAAAATTTGTTTAGTTGTTTTTATGGTATTCGCTTTCGTGAAAGCGAACTCACAAACAGACTCTGCCAGCATCATTAATACTTCCTATACATTCACAAAAAATGACAGCAGGGAACAACTCTTCAAAACTATTAACGATATACGAGCAGATCATCAAGTTGAGGTAAAATTAATAGCCTATAGTCGCCGCGAGAATCAGGTCAAGGAATTGGGTATCGCACTCAGGCCTGAGAATGGTGAATGGATGGAGTTCAATGCGGTTAAAGAACAAGGCATCAAATCAGTATGTATTAATTTGATAGATGGCGCTGTAAATTATATCAAGAGCTGCGATGATAAGGAGATAATAACACCTCGCTCGCCAGTGTTACGGCAGGATGTCGTCACGTCGCAGGAGGTTGTCAAAGCAGCTGACAAAACCAAAACCCGCCAAGAGCAACTAGACAGCCTGAAAGCCGGCGCAGTTGCTGCAAAAGAAGAACGACTTTCTCTAAATCAACAACAGGATCTAGAGAGAAAGGAACTACAAAATGATCAACTGGCTGGAATCAAAAATGATTTGATTATCGACACAGATTCTATAAAAAGGGAAAAGGCACTGCGCAAAGCAGAACTACGCAAACTGCAGATCGAAGTAAACCGCTCCACGCGAGAGCGCCAAAGTCTCGCCTATAATAATAAAAGAGAGCGAGCAAAAAGAGACAGCCTTCAAGATCAACAGCTGAGATTGCAGGAAAAGCTGGATAGTCAGCAGCGATTGCTTCAGGAAACTCTCGCGCAACAAATTATCAACGATGAACTGATTAAAAAGCAACAGCAAATTATAGAAGAACAAGGTCTTAAATCAGAAACCGCAGAAAGTCTGAAAGCCTACCGCAAAGCGATGCTGGGAGAAAATGACGGCCATGACTTCAAATCTCAGGGCTATTTATTATTTGCCATGGAGCAATGCCTTTATAAGGTTTATGAAGGTTACACGATTGTCTACGGGAATCAAGGTAATTTTTTATTTACCATCAATAAAGAACTAAACACATCACCTATGGTTGGGACGCTCAATATTAATGGAGACACTTTTGACTACAGCTTTTCTGGCGATGTGCTCTCCATCAAGAATGCTAATGGCGATCTGGTCAATCAAGATGGCGCGCCGTTAGCGACCCTAAATAAATATTAGGAACACACATTATTCTATGAGTCAGGCTGTTGCTCTTCTAGAATAATGACTATTTTTGACTGCTAAACTTATTGAATATGAATGCATTTGTAGGGAAATCGCATTATTTGGGTATTGTATTGTTTTTGCTGGGTATCGCTTTCGCGAAAGCGCAATCCACAACAACCACTTCACAAAACGGAATCCAAGAGATTACCATCACATCAAAAGACGATAGAACATCTTTGTTTAAAAAGATCAATATGATCAAACAGGATTATGGTATATCAACCACATTTAAGGATTACGAACTGGGTCGCATGGGATTGACGACTATAGAACTGGAATTTACATCTTCTAATGGTTCTAAAACGATTAAGGCAAGTGATCCATCAGGTATATCAGGTCAAGTTTTAAGAATTGATACCTCGACTAATAATTTAGTCTATGCTGGCGTGATGGAAAGTAACTCCATCAATCAAGCAACAGCAAATGTTACTGCAGATAAGCCAAAAGTCATAGCAACAAAGCCAGCTCAAACATCAACTTACAGTATCAAATCAGAAACGGTAACTGATCCAGACGCACTTGACAAGTCGCAAGTAGATATGAGTGGTCCTAAAGAAATCACTGCAGCGGAAAAAGCGAAGCAAGATGCCGAGAAAGAACGTGTAGCTCAACAGCAACTTGCCGCCCAAAAAGCCCAAGCCCTAAAAGAGGAACTAGCTAGAGTTGAGGTAGCCGCCAGAGAAAGGGCAGCTCAAGAAAAGTTAGATCAAGAAGCTGCTGCGATGGAAGCTCAACAGCAACTTGCCGCCCAAAAAGCCCAAGCCCTAAAAGAAGAACAAGCTAGAATTGAGGTAGCCGCCAGAGAAAAGGCCGCACAAGAAAAGTTAGATAAAGAAGCTGCTGCGATGCAAGCTCAACAGCAACTTGCCGCTCAAAAAGCTCAAGCCCTAAAAGATGAACAAGCCAGAGTTGAAGTAGCTGCCATAGAAAAGGCCGCTCAAGAAAAATTAGATAAAGAATCTGCTTCGATGGAAGCTCAACAGCAACTTGCCGCTCAAAAGGCAGAAGCTCTCAAACTAGAGCAACAAATGAAAGATACAGCAGCTAAAGAGAAGGTTGCTAAGGAAGCACAACAGCAGCTGGAGATTCTAAAGGGCAAAGATCTTGAAGCTAATCTAGCTCAAAACGAAATGATTATTGAGGATGAAGTTTCGCTACAAAATATAGCAGATGCTGCAGAGCGTGAATTAGAGAATAATCTAGTGGTGCCAAATAAAAAGAAGATGAGTGCAGAGGCAAGCACGGCTTTCAAGGAAAAGCAACAATTAGCGGCCGTCCAGGATGACGATGCTAGTATGAAACAAACCATCGCCGAGCTTAAAAGGATTCAAGAAAAAGAGGCTCGCAAGGTGAAAAAGTCTGATGTCAAAGATCAAGGCTATGTTTTCATTAACGCGCAGCAGTATAATTATGAAGTTTATAAAAACCGTAGCTTAATTTATGATGCTACTGAGCGTACTGTACTCGTCTTGCCTACAGAGCTTGATGGTCGAGCAGTAACAGGAACGACCACAATTAATGGGTTGCGCTACAAATTTAATTTCAAGAATAACATTATAACGCTTCAGAACGGTGCAGGAGAGTTGGTCGACTTAGAAGGTAACTTGCTGTAAAAGTCATTTAAATGATAAAATTAAAGCACGCTTCTAGCGTGCTTTTTTTATTTAATAAAATGATGAAACGATAAATTTAGTTGAATAACTATAAAAACAGTTTGATAACTAAAATAATAGTTATATGTTTGAAATGCGTTAGAGCTAGAAGTAGAGATCCTTAATAATCGTTTCTCGATTTTGAAGATTATAACCCAATGCCTGACTACGTTTTATCGTGGTAACATCTTAATTAAATCAAATGGAAAAACTCACACAAAAGGAAGAAGAAGTCATGCAGGTGCTATGGCAACTCAAGAAGGCCTTTGTCAAAGAAATAGTGCCTCATTTGGAAGGTTCCAATCACTATAATACGATCTCAACGGTGGTGCGTAAACTAGAGGAAAAAGGCTTTGTAGGTTATGAGGCTTATGGTAAAACCCATCAGTATTTTCCCGTAGTCGATATAGAAAGTTATCGCAACAAATATGTCAATAACGCCATGACCAGTTATTTCAATAACTCTTATAAAAACATGGTTTCGTTTTTTGCCAAAGAGGAAAAAATAAGTGCTCAGGAACTGCGCGAGATTTTGGAAATGATTGAATCTAAAGAAGATTAGCCATGGAAGATGCATTTATCTACTTATTAAAAAGTGCTGGTGTACTGAGCATTTTTGTCATCATCTATCACCTACTGCTTCGCAGACTTACCTTCTTCAAAGCCAACCGGGTCTTTTTTCTATTTGGGTTGTTCGCGAGCATCACATTTCCGCTTATTGAAATTACCCAAACCGTTTATGTAGAACAACCACAAACCATCTACTCACAAGATGAAATCGCTGCTGCCATGTCAATGATATCGCAAGAACCAGCTGCAGAGCCACTTATTGAAACAAGCCAACTCTTAGGAATACTTTATCTGGCCATTTGTCTTTTTTTCATAAGTAAAATGATCGTAGAGCTTTTGTCCTTAAGGAAACTCATCGCATCAGGAAAACAAAGGTTGGAAGATGGATTTATAAGAATATCGCTTTCGCGAAAGGTGACTCCATTCAGCTTTTTCAATTACATCTGCTTTTCTGAAAATGACGAGAATAATGCGGACAATGATTTGATACTAAAACACGAGCAAGTCCATGCCAGAGAATGGCATAGTGTGGATCTATTATTAAGTCATTTATATTGTGCGGTTTTTTGGATCAATCCGCTGGCGTGGTTGCTTAAACGACAGATAGGCGAGAATCTAGAATTCATCGCAGACGCTACTGCCAAAGTGGAAAACAACACAGGCATAAGCTATGAGCGCACATTACTGTCCAGCGCCGCCAGCCACATGCAACCAGCACTAGCCAACAATTTTTTCACTCCATTCATTAAAAAACGAATTCAAATGTTACAAAAAGAAACCTCCAAAACCTGGAATGCCTACAAGTATGCATTGATACTTCCTGTGATCGTGCTATTCCTATATAGTTTCAATACGGTTACTAAAACGGAGTATATTAAGTCTGCCATTGAAAACAGTAAGACAGAAAAGGAATCGTCGAATGAGATTAAAACCCTAGTAGAAAACTCATTGCAGGATGAAAGTGTGAAGAACGGTGAAAGAAACGGTAAAGAAAACACAACGGTATCCCGAGAAACCATAGAATTCAAAATCGTAGCCACTACGACAGAGGAAAGTCTAGAAAAATTCAAGAAAGAATTGAAAACAAAACACAACGTAGATTTCAACTACAGCAATCTAAAATATAAAGACGGTAAAATCATCAGAATCAAAATAGAACTAGACGACAACCGCGGCTTCAAAGGCTCTCAAAATATCAAAGGTGATGACCCGATTAGTCCCATTTGCATCACTGGAGTTCTTGAAGGAAATTACAAACAATGGAACATGGGGAATTGTGAAGGTTCGAGCAGGTCAAACAATAGCGTGAGTTATTCAAGTAATGGTAAAGGCAGTATTAGATATAGTCCAGACTCGCTTTCATTCGCCAACAGCTTTACCTATGATACAGATTCTTTAATGAACTCGTTGTACAGCATGAGAAAGATGAATATGGACTCGCTTCATAAAGCCATGAGAGCAGATTTTAAAGATCTTCAACTGCAATTGAATGATGTTGACTTGAAGAATTTAGAAGGCGAATTGAAAAGAGCGCAAATAGAATTGGACAGGATGAATATGGATTCACTAAGGGAATCCTTGAAAATGACCAGATATGAATTGCGTAAAATGAATATGGATTCCATTAGAAATTCTCTTAATAATTCTAGACTCAAGATAAGAAGAATGAATAAGGATAGCATGTCTTCCAATTCAAACAACAGATTTGTTTTTAGGGATAGTTTGGGTAAACGTTTTGAAGATATCGTAATCTATGATGCACCGAAAACCAAGCGGTTGACACCTTCTAATATCTCCAAAGATAAACAACCTCTACTAATAGTTGATGGACAACCAGTTGATTATGATGAGTTGGAATCCTTAGATCCACAGAAGATCAAGTCCGTAAATGTTTTAAAGAATAAAGCTGACACTTCAAAATATGGAGAAAAGGCTAAAAATGGTGTTGTTGAAATTTTCCTCAAAACTCCAGAAGAAATGAAAAAGAATTCTACGGATAGGGTTACCGTGATTAACGGTAAAGGATTTATTAGCGACTCAGACCCTAGAGCGATTCCTTACATAGTCATTAATGGTGTTGTGGCAAAGCAAGAGCAAATGGACGCGCTTGATTCCAATAAGATTGAATCTGTAACCGTGTTGAAAGGTGATAATGCAACGGCACTTTATGGTATCGATGCAAAAGACGGAGCCATCATTATAGTGACAAAAGTCAAAGGTTCAAAATCAAAAACAGTAGCTCTAAACTCAACTTCATTTTCCATTACCATCGATAATTTTACTGATGCAGAAATGAAGAAATTTAAACAAGAACTTGAAAATAATGATCTCAGTTTTAACCTAAGAACATTTAGAAAATCTAACGGATTGCTTACTAAGCTAAAATTTGATTTAGAAGGAGTTGCTTATACTTATGCTATGAATAAACCTATAAAAAGTCTAACGGTCAAAATAGATGATCAAGGCGCCAAGCCATTTGTATCCTACATGAAGTAATGTAGAATAGCTTGTAAATAAAGGAGGCCGCTGAATTTTTTTTCAGCGGCCTCTTTTGTTTTTGTTAGCAGTTTGCTTTAAGGGAATTAAGTATTTTAGAACCCATGAAAAAATCCATTTTCAAAACGCTAGCCAAAATCAACAAAAAAATCCTACCCAGCTATAGTAAAGATGAAGATTTTGACCTTGCCAAAGCTTCCAAAGTCCAAATGGCGCTCATAGGCTACAAAACTTGGGTAACAAAAAATTCTCTGGGATAGGTGAGTATCTCAATAAATGATCAGTGCCAAAGAACTGTAGAACTAGAAGCGATTCCCAAACGCATCATCTCTCTAGTACCATCACAAACTGAATTGCTATATGATCTAGGTCTGGAAAACCACATCGTTGGGATCACTAGATTTTGTGTGCATCCGCAGCAGGCATTGGAACATAAAATAGTATTAGGCGGTACTAAAAAGATCGTAGAAAAACGGGTTAGAGATCTCAAACCAGATCTGATTATTTGCAATAAAGAAGAAAACACTCCACAGATCGTGGATTTTTGCTCATCCATCTGTCCTACCTACGTTTCTGATGTTGCAACACTTTTTGATGCATTGGAAATGATTGATCATTTGGGTAAACTAACCGGCACCACAACAATAGCACAGAAGCTTTCCAGCGATATCGCTGTAGAGTTCAAGAAACTTGCAAATCTGCCATCCAAGCTGCGCGCTCTGTATCTCATTTGGAAAAAGCCCTATATGAGCGCCGGCAAGGACACATTTATTAATGAAATGATGTCTCATGCTGGTTTTAAAAATGTACTGGATGATCAGGTCAGGTATCCAAAATTGAAACTCAATGATATTATCAACCTTAAGCCTGATGTTATTCTACTTTCTTCAGAACCATATTCGTTTACAACTAGCGATGTAGATGATATGAATTCCGCTTTCGCGAAAGCGAACCAACCACAAAAACGCATCATAATAGTGGATGGCGAGCCATTCTCATGGTACGGCAGCAGGTTACTACAATCGCCAGCCTATTTCAGGAAATTACGAGAGCAATTGCAAATGAGTTAAAACCATTTTCTTTGTGAATCATTGTAACTTTCCGCTTTAAAATCATACCAATCAATATCTAAAAAGTATTAAAATGACAAACGGTAAAATAGCAGGATTAGGATGTGGTGCACTTGCAGGCATAGGAGCACTAGCAATCATTGTGATAGCAGTTATATGGGGAATCTCATGGAACAACAGTGCGGTAGCAAAAAGCGAAAGCGTTCAATCCCAATGGGCAAATGTAGAAAGTAGCTATCAACGCAGATCTGATCTTATTCCTAACATCGTCGCCACCGCAAAGCAGTATGCAGAATTTGAGCAGGAAACGCTTACAGGCGTTATCGAGGCAAGAGCAAAAGCGACTTCCATCAATGTTGATGCATCTAACTTAACTGCCGAAAATATTCAAGCGTTTAGCGAGGCACAAGGAGCAGTTTCCAGCGGTCTGGGCAGATTACTTGCAACTTATGAGAATTATCCAGATTTGAAAGCAAACGAGAACTTCAAGGAACTCATCAACGAACTGGAACGTACAGAAAATCGCATCAATGTAGAACGCAATCGCTACAACGAGAACGTACGCGTTTACAATCTACAGATAAAGAAATTCCCAGGATCCGTATTTGCTTCCATCCTAGGTTTTGATGAATCTCCATATTTCAAAGCAGATGAAGGTGCACAAAACGCACCAGATGTGGATAACCTATTTGGCAACTAGAACATGACCAGCAAGGTAGAGGCATTTCTAAGCGCGCAACAAGAGGAGGAAATCGTAGAAGCCATTCGTGCGGCAGAGCTTCGCACCAGCGGCGAGATACGAGTTCATCTGGAAAGTAGCTGTGCTGGTAATGCCTATACTCGTGCTCAGGAATTGTTCCATCAACTCAAGATGGACAATACAAAAGATGCGAATGGTATTCTTTTTTATCTGGCCGTTGATGATCGCAAGTTTGCGGTTTTGGGTGACAGTGGTATCAATCAGGTCGTGCCAGAAAATTTTTGGAATAGCATAAAAGATGGTATGGAAGCACGCTTTCGCGAAAGCGAATTCACCAAAGGCCTCATTACAGGAATCCATCAAGTAGGACAGAAGCTAGCCGCCTATTTCCCGTGGCACAAGGATGATATTAACGAACTTCCAGACGAGATAACGACCAGTTGAAACAGCTTCACTTATATATCTGTAGCGTGATGTTTTTCCTTTCAGGAATGGCATCTGCACAATTTGAAATCCCGCCAAAACCTAGTTCTGGATCTGCTCAAACAGCCGTTTATGACTATGTCAACCTATTGGATGAAGGTCAAAAATCTGCGTTGACAAATAAGCTGGTGAGGTATGCAGACAGCACCAGTACTCAAATCGTGGTTGCCATTATCTCAAGTACAGAAGGTCAGGATATTTCAATGGTATCGGCAGAATGGGGCCAGACTTGGGGAATAGGTCAAGCAGATGAGGATAACGGTATTTTGATTTTACTTGCTAGAGATGATAGGCGCGTTGACATATCAACAGGTTACGGCATCGAGTACCGCCTGACCGATTTAATGTCAGAGCGCATCATTAATAGAGTTATCATACCAGAGTTCAAACGTGGTGACTATTACGCAGGACTCGATAAAGCTGCAGACGCCATTTTTTCTGCACTTAATGGTGAGTTCAAAGAAGATCGCGATTTTTCAAAGGATTCTGGAATCCCTATTCAAGCCATAATTTTCCTAGGGTTTATCATTTTGGTGATTGTCATGAGCATCAAGAATAAAAATAATGGCAACAACGGCGGCAGGAAATCTGGTGCATCGCTACTGGATATTATTGTTTTAAGCAGTTTAGGCCGTGGCGGCTTTGGCGGCGGCGGTAGTTTTGGTGGCGGATCGAGCGGCGGTTTCGGCGGTGGCGGTGGATTTGGAGGCGGCTTCGGCGGTGGCGGTTTTGGTGGCGGTGGCGCCAGTGGCGGATGGTAATCTTTTTAAGAATCAAGAATCAAGAATCAAGTTCCAAGTTCCAAACTTCTAACCTTTTACTTTTAATCCCAAGGTTAAATTCTAAGATATCTAATCTCCAATCTCCAATTCCAAGAACTACGATTAGAGATTCAGATTCAAGTTTTTAATGACTTGTCATATAATGCGACACGGTTCAAATAAAATTTTGGCAGCATACTTGATATGATTTTTAAAATCATCTATCATGCGCTATCTCTACCTACTCTCATTTCTCTTTCTTGCATTTTCGTTTTCTGCGTGTGATCCGTTGACAGATTGCATCATTCCCACGAGACCAGAGTTACCTAATTCGATATTCAATACAGCAGTTGCAGGTCAATATTATGAACACAGCTTTAGAGCTCAAGTTGACAACGAGCCTAGAGACGACAGCTATTTCTATTACTTCACGGTAAATGGCTTGCCTAGAGGAATGGATTATGAATGGGAAGGACGCAGACTTTTCATTTTTGGTTCGCCATTAGATCGTGGAGATTTTAGAATCAACGTTTTCTTGACCGTAGAACCAGTTTTCTTTACAGACGATGATGGCGGGATACTTGAAGACGGCGATACGCTTTGTGAAGACTCTACCTCACGGGATTACACATTAAGCGTCAGGTAATACATATAACAATAGATTGCAGCTGCATTTTTAATAACCGTACCTTTGCAGCTTAATACAATACATGACATTTAAAGAATTGGGGCTCGACGAGTCCATCCTGAAAGCTTTACAGGACCAAGGATATGAGAATCCAACACCTATTCAAGCACAATCCATTCCCATCTTATTAAAAGGCAAGGACCTATTGGGCGTTGCACAGACCGGTACCGGTAAGACTGCCGCTTTTTCCATCCCAATACTCCAGCAGCTGTTGGAAGGTGAAGGACCTAGAAAGAAACGTAAGGTCAGAACGTTGGTGGTTACACCTACCAGAGAGCTAGCGATCCAGATCGATGAGAATTTTACCGCTTACGCGAAATATACTAACATTAAGAATACCGTTATTTACGGCGGTGTCAAACAAACCAAACAAGTCTATGCACTACACCAAGGCGTAGATGTACTAGTCGCGACGCCAGGAAGATTATTGGATCTTATAAGCCAGAAATATATTTCGCTAGCAGATATTGAATATTTCGTGCTTGATGAAGCTGACCAGATGCTGGACATGGGCTTTATCCACGACATCAAGAAACTACTCAAATTACTTCCTAAGCAAAGACAGTCATTATTCTTTAGTGCAACAATGCCTAAAGCGATTGTTGAACTATCCAGACAGATTTTAGGAGATTTTGAGCGAGTAACCATCGAGCCAGAAAAAACTACCGCAGAGAAAGTGGAGCAGGTTATCTATCACGTCAATAAGAAGAATAAAACCAATTTATTGGTGCACCTTCTTCAAACTGATATGAATGACTCGACCTTAGTTTTCTCAAGAACAAAACATGGAGCCAATAAGATCGTAAAAGACCTTGAAAAAGCGGGAATCAAAAGTGCCGCTATTCATGGAAACAAATCCCAAGTCGCGCGTCAACGTGCTTTAGGTGATTTTAAAGACGGTAAATTACAAGCGCTAGTCGCCACAGATATTGCAGCTCGCGGTATCGATATTGATGAACTTTCTTATGTCATCAATTACGATCTTCCCAACGTTTCAGAATCATATGTACACCGTATAGGCCGTACAGGTAGAGCTGGTGCGAGCGGTATGGCAGCAAGTTTTTGCATGTTGGAAGAGCGTCCATTTTTAAAGGACATTGAGAAACTGATCCAGACTAAAATCCCTGTGATAGAAGATCATCCATTTGAGTTTAAAATGGAAGATGCTGCAGAGCCTAGCTTGAAAAAACAAGGCGGAAATAGAGGTCGCGGCAGTAACCGCAACTCTAGACCATCCGGTGGTAAACCTAAAAATTCAGGTAACCGTAACAAGAGTAGAGACCGCAGTCGCAGTTCCAACTCTTAAGCAGTGATACCATACATTGATTTTTAAAAAGCGACTCTGAGTCGCTTTTTTTGTTTGAAATTAGTTGCGGTATAGTTCGCTTTCGCGAAAGCGGAATTATTGAAAACGTTACTTCAATTGTAATTCATAAAGATTGTTCAGTGAGTTAGGCATTTGTTTCTGTCTTACCTTTTTGAACCCGTAATCTTCATAATACCTGCACAATCGCTGGTTGGTACTATCACAATCCAACCGAAGTAGATCGATTTCATTAGATGTAGCCAGCTTCTTTATTTCCAATAAAATTTGATGGCCTATATGATGACCCTTTAAATTAGGATGAACCACCAGCGAGTGAATGTAAAACGCTTTTTCTTCTTGAGGTCCCCAATATTTAAGATCCATGTTCATCAAACGGTACATGGCTACCAGCGTTTTATTGTTAAAGAAGAAGTTGAATTCATCGTTTTCAAATCCTTCCCGTAACCAGTCCAATCGCTCCTGAGGTGGATCAAGCCAATAGTTCCACTGGTCGATATCTCGTTCCTGTAAATCTTGAGCTGTTATTTTAAGAAGTTCCAGAGCTAGGTTAAGGTCATTTGGTTTTGCCTTGCGATAAGTAAGGTCTTTAAGTAGGTGCTTCATGGACATGTGTGAAGTTTCAAATATAGAAATCTGATGAGGTATTTGATTTAGGTGAGTAATTACTTTTCAATTTCAACAGTGCTGGATGATGCTCCTATAATTAAATTTCGGAAGTGTACTATTGGATAATATTTCACCCATGGTTCATTTTCTTCTCGTCTGGCTCTGTGAGCAATTTGATCCTAAATATTTTGATTGGGATGTTATTTATAGACTAATGAAAGCCAAAAATAGATCCTTGACTTATTGATGTTCTCCTTTTAGCACTACGTTACAATAGCCTATTTTTGCACGTTTTATCCATAGTAGTATACCTGTATGAAACTCTTTAACAACTTTGTAGGAAACCCTAAGAATGATGTGCTTTCGGGTTTGACCGTTGCACTAGCATTAGTTCCCGAGGCAGTAGCTTTTGCTTTTGTGGCTGGTGTGGATCCTATGGTAGGATTGTATGGAGCCTTTATGATGGGATTGATTACCGCACTATTTGGTGGTCGTC
The DNA here is from genome assembly GCF_900101765.1 of Nonlabens sp. Hel1_33_55. Classification (NCBI taxonomy): domain Bacteria; kingdom Pseudomonadati; phylum Bacteroidota; class Flavobacteriia; order Flavobacteriales; family Flavobacteriaceae; genus Nonlabens; species Nonlabens sp. Hel1_33_55. The sequence continues at coordinate 1,529,279 of NZ_LT627735.1, read as the reverse complement.
CTGGAATGATTTCTGGAGCGACAGGAGCAACGGCTATCGTAATGGTTTTATTGATCAAAACGGGTAATGAGGTAGGAATGGCCATGGATACTCCTTATGAGAATCTTGGATTACAATGGTTGTTTATAACACTTCTTATTGTAGGTGTGATACAAATGGCCGCTGGGTTTCTACGTTTAGGTAAGTTCGTACGATTAATACCGCATCCAGTAATGATGGGATTTGTGAATGGTCTTGCTATTGTGATATTCCTAGCGCAACTTGATTTTTTCAAAACAGGAACTGGAGATGCCAAGGAATGGTTATCAGGTGCATCTCTTTACATATTATTAGGGCTTGTGGCCTTGACTATGGCCATCATGTATTTTCTTCCTAAAGTTACTAAGGCTATTCCTGCTGCTCTTGCTGCGATCGCAGTAGTGGCTGGAATAACAATTTTTGGTAACCTTGACGTTGCCACGGTCGGTTCTTTTATAAGAGATGGTGGCGGTAATGGAATGCAGGGATCGCTACCAGAATTCCAGTTCCAGATTTTTACTTTGTTTGAAACGATACAAGGAAACTGGGTGATCATAATTAGTACTGCGGTCACGATTGCAGCGGTTGGTTTGATAGAATCTTTAATGACCTTGAACCTTGTTGACGATTTGACGGAAACTCGCGGTAGCGGTAACCGTGAATGTGTTGCACAAGGTGCTGGTAACTTGGTTAACGGACTATTCGGTGGAATGGGTGGTTGTGCGATGATAGGTCAATCCATTATCAATGTAAATTCTGGTGGTCGTGGTAGACTCTCTGGTGTCGTTGCAGCGATTGCCCTGTTGATATTTATTCTTTTTGGCGCTCCAGTAATAGAACAAATCCCAATTGCGGCTTTGGTAGGCGTTATGTTTATGGTGGTGATTGGAACTTTTGCGTGGTCTAGTTTTAGGATCATCAATAAAATCCCGCTAGCAGATTTAATCATACTGATCGCTGTGAGTGCGATTACGGTTTGGTTGGATCTTGCAATTGCAGTTGTGACTGGTGTTATTATGAGTGCGCTTGTTTTTGCCTGGAACAGTGCCAAGCGCATTAGAGCCAGAAAAAGCCTAAAATCTGACGGGACTAAAGTCTATGAAATTTGGGGACCACTTTTCTTTGGATCAGTAACTGCGTTTAATGCAAAGTTTGATCCTAAAAACGACCCTGATAAAATTGAGATCGACTTCATGGAATCCAGAGTTCAGGATCATAGTGGTGTGGAAGCTTTACGTAATGTTGGAAACAAGTATTTAGACCTTGGGAAGCAAATCAAACTCACACATCTAAGTCCAGAATGTCAGGAACTATTGATACGACGCAATCCAGAATTTGCAGATGTTATTGAAACCAGCATTGAAGATCCACGTTATCATATTGCGATTGATCTAGCAGATTCAGAGATCTAATAATTAGTCATTCAACAATGCCTGTTTTTTGAGAACTATGGATTGTACTTCTCCATTTTTGAGATAACGCAATTGCATTTCTTGAAGTTTGTCCTCGATTTTGAAGTTGGTTAACGCACAAGCAGTTTCTCTATTCAGATTCTCAAAATTTGTTTCATTTATAGAGAGAATGGTATCGCCTACTTCAAATGGTAAATCTATTTCCTTAATACGATTTGCCACGATAGCTTTCATAGTATTCAGCCTATATCCAAACCCGAAGGTTTTCTCACTAACCAGATCATTTTCTGAAACTTCTTTCCAGTAGATCTTCTGCGTTTTCCAGTCAATGATTGATATATAATTGTCGATAAGTTGATTGCCTATAAGACCAGAAACATCATTATCTATGACCACATTGTTTAGAGAGATGCCACCTAGATTTAGGGTGTCCACCTTGAAGATAGCTCGCTCTTCAATTTTACCTACACCATAAATTCCAGCGCTACTTTTTCCGTATTTAGTTATGTGAGGATAGGAGTTTGGACTTTCAGAGTTCAGTAATGTGGTCAATCCACCGCTGTATCCTGTATCGTATGTATATTCTGTGCGCTGTCCATCGATTATGCCATTTACCAGCGGTGTCATTTGTGGACGCATGGGATGAAATTCCATGACCTTAAAACCTGAAGTACTAAAATCTTCTATCGATTTTGCAATCTCAATCTCTTTTTTTTGGTAATCAAATTTCCATATGGAAATTGACATTTGATTGGCACCCAAAATTCCATCATATCCAATGCAGTCAATCTCAAAAGATCCATCAAAATCAGTTACCACAGCTCCTATGTTTTTATAGGATAAACTGCCTAAGGTCATTTCAGGTATAATGATGAATTCTCGATTTTCAATGACATCCTGGGAGTCACCCAATGGAGCTTTTTTCCCATTCTGTATTTTCAAGTCTTGGAAAATCTTTTTGGAAATCAATGTAGGTGCACCAGTATCGACTAGAAATTTATAGGTTTTTGAATTGATGACTACCTCGACCATGGGCATATCATAATACTCAAAAGGAATTGTCGTAATTGGTTCATTATAATCAACACTCTCGTTGCCAAAAACACTCAAAGCAGATGAACAACGGATTAGCAATCCACAAATAATGAACAGAACGATGAGGTTGATGTGATACCGCTTTCGCGAAAGCGAACTAAATAAACTACTCTGCTTCATAAACCAGTTTCATGGTAATGGATGCCGTCTTTTCCTTTGAGCTGGTGTTGTAGGTGCCGCCCCAAGAATAATCTTCAGAACTATTCTGGCCTGTAATCTGAAACACGCCCATATCTGCAGATTCCAGATCACCTAGGGATCCACCAGAGTTTTTTGCGATTTGCTCAGCTCTAATGCGGGCATCTTCTGTGGCTTTAGAGATCATTTCGATTTTAAGATCTGCGAGTTTTGTAAAATAATAGCGAGGTGATTGCGAGTAGAACTGAACACCTTGATTAAGTAACTCAGTCACCTCACGTGAAATCTTTTCGATTTTTTCAACGTCTGTAGATTGAACGCTTATCGTTTGCGACAATTCGTAGCCCACAAAATTGGTTCCCTGATAATTACCATTGGCTCCATAGATAGGGTTCGTTTTTTCAGAAGTATTTACCGCGCTAAAAACCAGCATATCGCTAGAAAGCCCTTTGTTTTTCAAGTAGCTCTCTATGGTATTCTTATTATCGGCAAGTTTTGCATAAGCATCACTCAACACGGTACTACTTGCCGTAAAGCGACCTTCCCAAACGATGAGATCAGATACGAAATCCTGACTTCCCAATCCAGTCACTTCAATAGTTCCTTGTTTTTGATTGCGATTGATCACTGCATGTCCCAATACGATGGAAGCAATAACGATGGCGATGGCAAAAATGATAGCGGTAACCGAATTTTTCATAGGAACAAAGTATAATCTAAAATTAGTAATTTTATCCTCAAAGGAACGTGTTCTGTCAAATTTTAGAAGAGTAGGAATAATAAATAAACTACTGAAAATCATCAACTTTGATAGCTTCTAAAATTCAAAAATCACTGATGTTTGTAGTTCCTAATTTGTTCATCAATTAGTCAACTATAGCATTCAGGAACAAAATACAAACTACAGTCATATCGCAAAATGCATGGATGATGATATAACGACTAAAGCGCAGCTCAAAACATTCAAATTAATTTCCAAAAACAAAATCTTTCCAGAGCATATCGACGGTCCATACTAGAATAGGAATGATTCACGTTATCCTCTCACAACTTGCTGCGTTGCTTTTCTATGAGATACTTGATACCCTTTATTTTCTTTTTCACCAATTTCCTAATGGGTCAGGATCTAAACGTTTCCAGCGGTGCCATTGCGGTTGAAGATGGCTATGATTATCTGGTGACAAACCGGGAACCTTTCCCTATCACGGTTCTGCTCAAATTCAAATTGAAGAATTTAGAAACCAGTAGAGATGATCTCGAGTTTACTATTCCGCCAGAGAGTAAAGATTTAAAGGTCCTAGAGTTACGTATGAAACGCCCGGCGGCTTACGGTTATAGTGCTAGCGCCTCTTACATTCCAGGTGATCAATCAACGCAACCTGATGACTATGCTTATCAATTGCCTTATGCGCGCAATAGTTCGTATCGCGTTTCGCAGGGTTATGATGGTAAAAGCACCCATCGCGGTAAGTATGCCATTGATTTTTCAATGCCTGAAGAAACACCAATTCACGCCTCTCGAGGTGGCATCGTTCTAGAGGTTGTTGCCTCTAATAGCAAAGGATGTGCCCAGCCAGAATGCCTTGACTATGGCAACCACATACGCATATTGCATAAGGATGGAACCATTGGAGAATATACTCATCTAAGATTTGGCGGTTCACTAGTGGCCAAAGGAGATCTCGTGGAGCCCAACCAGCACATAGGTTACAGCGGCAATACGGGATGGTCCACAGGTCCTCATTTACATTTTGCCGTTTTCAAGCCTAGCTTCAACAGCCGCAGCTATACGATTCCCGTCCGGTTTAGGTTGGACAATGTGACGATTGTGGATCAACTTGAGGAGCAACAATACTACCGCAAACCGTGAAAGAATCATTTGTTCTTTGAGATATTTAGGGTAGGAATCTTAAAATTTAGTTATAGTGTTTATGTAAGTTCCGCTTTCGCGAAAGCGGACTCATTTCAAGCATCTTTTGAATCCCAAAAACATTATTTTTGAGAAAAAGCACCCTGCATGGACTTAGACTTCAACAAGAACGAAGATCACAATAAATTATTAGTGTCAGATTTACGACAAAGATTTGCCAAAGTCCGCCTGGGCGGTGGTGAGAAGCGCATCGCAAAACACCATTCCAAAGGAAAAATGACAGCCAGAGAGCGCATCAACTACTTATTAGATGATGAAGACAAAGCGGTGGAAATAGGAGCCTTTGCAGGTGATGGAATGTACGCAGAACACGGCGGCTGTCCCAGCGGTGGCGTTGTGGTCAAGATAGGTCATGTGTCAGGAAAACAGGTAATTGTTGTGGCAAATGACGCCACGGTAAAAGCTGGAGCGTGGTTCCCTATTACTGGTAAGAAAAACTTGCGTGCTCAGGAAATTGCTATGGAAAATAGGCTGCCCATCATCTATCTAGTGGATAGTGCTGGGGTTTATCTGCCCATGCAGGATGAGATTTTTCCTGATAAGGAGCACTTCGGTCGCATTTTTAGAAATAATGCGGTCATGAGCAGTATGGGAATTACCCAGATTGCTGCAGTTATGGGAAGCTGTGTCGCTGGTGGAGCCTATTTGCCTATCATGAGCGATGAGGCGATGATTGTAGATAAAACCGGTAGTATTTTTCTAGCAGGAAGCTACTTAGTAAAAGCAGCCATAGGAGAATCCATCGATAATGAAACGCTAGGCGGCGCGACCACTCACTGTGAGATTAGTGGTGTTACTGATTATAAAGCCAAAGACGACAAAGATGCTCTTGAAAGAATCAAAAGCGTGATGGGTAAAATTGGCGATTTTGATAAAGCTGGATTCAATAAAATAAAGGCAACAAAGCCTGCCAAGGATCCGCAAGAAATATACGGTGTGTTACCACGAGAGCGCAGCGCGCAATATGATATGATGGAAATCATTGAGCGTATTATTGATGCAGATTCCTTTGACGAGTACAAAGCTGGGTACGGCCAGACCATTATTAATGGTTATGCTCGTATCAATGGCTGGTCAGTTGGAATCGTTGCCAATCAACGCAAAATTGTAAAGACTAAGAAAGGTGAGATGCAATTCGGCGGTGTGATCTACAGTGATAGTGCTGATAAATCGACAAGATTCATAGCCAATTGTAATCAAAAGAAAATACCGTTAGTTTTTTTACAGGATGTTACTGGTTTTATGGTAGGATCTAAAAGTGAACATGGTGGTATCATAAAAGATGGTGCTAAAATGGTGAGTGCGGTTTCTAATAGCGTCGTACCAAAATTTACGATTGTGATAGGTAACAGTTACGGAGCAGGAAACTATGCGATGTGTGGTAAAGCTTACGATCCACGATTGATAGTCGCGTGGCCTAGTGCAGAACTAGCCGTGATGAGCGGTAATAGTGCTGCCAAAGTATTGATGCAAATCGAAAAGGCATCCATGGAGAAATCTGGAAAGAAATTAAGCGAAGAAGAGGAAAAAGAACTTTTCGCCAAAACAAAAGATCGCTACGACGATCAAGTATCGCCTTACTACGCCGCCGCAAGAATCTGGACAGATGCTGTTATAGACCCAATAGATACCAGAAAATGGATTTCTATGGGTATCGAGGCAGCTAATCATGCACCTATTACTAAGGACTTTAATCTTGGGGTGATACAGACGTGATTAAATAGATAAATGAAAAAGAAAATCATCTGGATCACAATCCTTTTAGTAATAGGATTTCTAGTATATCAAGCCATCCAGTTTTTTATAGTCAAGCAGGACAACATAAATTCCATTTATCTGATACCTTCAGATGCGATTTTCTTTTTTGAGATGGATGAACCTATTTCTAATCTAAAGACACTTTCCAAAAGTGAGATCTGGGATCATTTCCAGACTAATGAGCAGATTCATGAAATGAGTGCAGCGCTCAATGCGATTGACTCCATGTTTCAGTCAGAAACTGATTTGTTTGAGGTCATTGGTGATCGTGACTTAATTGTGAGTACGCACATGATCAAGCGCGATGATTATGGTTTTCTATATATCGTCGATCTAGGTAAGCTTTCCAGACTCAATTTGATTAAGAAAAACATCAATCAGTTTTTAAGCGATGGTTTCAAAGTAACTAAACGCAGTTTTGAAAACGTGGAACTGACTGAAATCACAGATCAGGAGTCTTATGAGACCTTAACCATAGGGTTTATAGAAAACCAGATGATCGCATCCTACACCGGCAATCTAGTAGAAAAAAGCATCACCGAATATCAAAGCCCTACCATAGGTCGTGATCTACAATTCCTAGAGGTACAACATCAGGTTAAGCAAAATGATCTTTTAAGGTTTTACTTGAATCATAAAATGATCAAGGACTACTACCGTATTTTCTCCAATGAACCTAGCGAAAATATAGACCTGCTCACCAATGCTTTTACCTTTTCAGGATGGAGTATTGATGAGAAGAATGACAAGTTACTTACCGCTACAGGTGCGACGACTAGTGGCGCTACGACGATTAGTTTAATACGAGCCTTAGAGAAAAGTGGTACGACAACTCGTGATATTACAGAGGTGATTCCTGAAAGTACGGCATTTTTCGTCAGCTTCGCTTTTGAGGAATTTAAGGACTTGCACGACAATTTTTATGATTTAGTTTCTACCTCAAATCCTGAAACGCTCAAGACTTATGAAGATGGTAAAAAGCGTGTAGAGAAGTTTCTTGACATTTCACTAGAGCATGATTTTTACGAATGGGTAGATGATGAGATCGCTTTCGCGACCTGCCTGCCGGCAGGCAGGAAGCAATTCCTGAATGGAGATGAAGAACAAGAAGGTCTGGTTATCGTGCTCAAGTCAAAAGATGTTGACGTGAGCACTGCAAGTTTGAACAAGATCCAGAAGCAAATCAGAAAGCGCACGCCGGTCAAGTTCAAGACGGTAACCTATCGCGATTATCAGATCAATTATTTAGAAATCAAGGGCTTTTTCAAACTGATTTTGGGAAGCATGTTTGAGCGTATCGAGAAACCCTATTACACAACCATCGATGATTACGTGGTGTTTAGTAACTCGCCTAAAACATTGAAACTCTTTATTGATTCTTATGAAGAAAGAAAAACGCTGGCAAGAAATGATTATTTCATAGATTTTGAAGATGAATTTTACTCCAGTAGTAATGTGTTTCTCTATGTGAATACCAATCTAGCACTAGCCGCGGGAAAAGGATTCTTGACAACAGAGTCTAAAGAATTACTTGCTAAAGAAGAACCGTTTTTCTCACAATTGACACAGATAGGTGTGGAATTAATCGCGGTAGAAGATAGGTTTGATTCAAAGCTGGCGCTACATTATGATAAGGAATATGATCTGGATGCAATACGACTGGAAGAAAAATATAGGAATCAGCCCATGGATTTTATTACAGTCAAGGATGAAATTGATTCTGAAACAATCTTCAGAATTGACATTTTCCCGAATGATTTTACCGCGAGCCGTTATGAAACCAAGTACTCGAATGGTAAAACTAAATCAAGAGTTTCACTAAAGGACGGCAAACCAGATGGTGTGTTTAAAGAATACTACGCTAACGGCGATCTTAAGATTTCTGGTCGCTACAAGAAAGGAGAACAAACCGGCACATGGAAAGTATACGGCCGTGATGGGAAGCTATTTTATAAACGAAAATATTAGACCGATAGGAGTGTGGCCATTTGCTCCTGTAATTCCTGTGCCTTAGAGCGAGCAGCTTCAGCAAAATCTTCTTTTTGGGAAGCGTACAATATTCCTCTAGAGGAATTTACCAATAATCCAACTTTGTCGTTTGCTCCATATTTGAAAACTTCTTCAAGACTGCCACCTTGAGCACCTACACCAGGCACGAGCAGGAATGAATCTGGTACGATTTGTCGTATTTCTTTAAGGTATTCTGCTTTGGTAGCACCAACTACGTACATTAATCGGTCGCTGTTTTTGTATTGAGAAGCCGTTTCTAAAACCTTTTGATATAGCGGTTTATTCTCTGATGTAAGCGTTTGAAAATCAAAAGCTCCTGCGTTAGAAGTAAGTGCCAGAAGTATCGCAAACTTGTTTTCAAATTCCAGAAATGGTTCGACACTATCTTTTCCCATATAAGGCGCAATGGTAACGCTGTCAAAGTTGAGATCCTCAAAAAAAGCTTTGGCATATCGCGTTGAGGTATTGCCTATATCGCCGCGTTTGGCATCTGCGATTGTGAAGTGGTTGGGGTAGTTTTCGTTAAGATAGTTAATGGTTTTTTCCAGTGATCTCCAGCCTTTGACTCCATAAGCTTCAAAGAATGCAGTGTTGGGTTTATAGGCTACGCATAGGTCGTGGGTTGCATCTATTATCGCGTTCGCGAAAGCGAACAAAGGATCCTCTTCCTGCAACAGATGTGGTGGGATCTTATCCAAATCCACGTCAAGACCTACACATAGAAAGGATTTTTTTTCTTGAATCTGTTTTGTAAGTTCTTTTGACTTCATTTAGTTTTCTAAAGGATCTTCTGGTAATTGACTTTTCAATTTCGCAATATAATAAGCAACTTGCTCCTGACTGTAAGAGCGGTTCTCCTGATAGAATTTACCTTCTTTATTCACAACTAGAACATTTTCACATTCTCTGGCATTATTAAAAAAGTGATCTAACAAGAACCCTTTTTCATCCCAATAATAGCGATTCGAGTAGGAGCCAAATGCTTTACCATATCGCTCGCTCGCTTCCACATGAACCACTTTTGCACCCATTACATTGATGTCATTGTAAAAAGGTTCCCAATAGTTGCGGGAGCGATCGTATCTGGTTTTTGGGTCTGTTGGTTTGTTTAATTTGATCGTGCAGTCATCATCTGATAAATTGTAGTTGATGACTAAAAGATCTTGATTCCACCTAAAAGTTTCTTGAAGAAAAGTAAGATCATCCTGATCAAAAGTTCCTGCATAGTCATACCTTAAGTTATCAGCAGGGTTGCCTAAAATCTTATTTTGAGAATCTAACTGTTTGTTGGATTGTTGAATTCCACAACCGGTTGTAAAAATGATAAGGAGCAGACTTGCTAAAAACTTTATAGTTTTTAAAAAGTCGCTAGATAGAATGGTTAGACTCGATTCTCGCATGCTGTAGCAGGTTGGTGTATCTCGATAATTTATTTGAGAGTAACGTTAGCTATTTTCTCATCACCATGATAGATCTCAAAGTTTTTTAACTCATTAGGCAACGCAAAATACAAATCTAATTTGCATGATTTCAGGTCTTCTGGTTCGAGATAAGATGGAAAGATTTTAGGTTTTTTCTTAGTTCCAAAGTTGATATCGGGAGATATGTTTTCAAAGCCGTCGATGTCATAATTCTGGAAAGTGTCTTTAATGTCAGGATCGTAGGATACTAGATCTTTCACTTTTTGAGCATCCATAGAATTGAAGGCTAGTCTATTAAAGGGTATAAAGATCCAGCCAGCTGCATAATTATACCTTACATCCAGCGGTCGTACTCTGACATTAGCTTCATTAGATACTAAGTAAAATTTGTTGGGATCAAAACTTTCTTTTTGTCCTGTTAAAGATTTAAGGCGTAGTCTTACCTGAGCCTTTTTAGTCTGTTTTGAAGTTTTTATCGTGTATTCCCAAGTAGAACCAGATGCTTTCTTTGCCTTGATTAATTTCAATTTGAAGTTTTCAGACGTCACATAGTCTTGACTAATGGCTGTGATTCCATAAAAAACAAAAAGGCAAATAAGTAGTCTTTTTACAATATTCAATAGTTCAATTTTATTTAATTAAAATCTTAAGCCTTCGATTTAAACAGGGAAAACTAATTTCATAAGAAGCATTCTTATATTTGATTTAATAGCTTTTCGTCATTCATCTAATTACTTCTTTTGTTGATGGAAAAAATCGTAAAACTTCAAACGGGTTTAGATACCATCATCATTCATTTGCATCTTCTCTGTGTTGTCTACTAGTTGCAGCTCATCAATGATCTTTTGAACGTCACCGTTGATGATGTTATCCAGATCATATAACGTTAGATTGATGCGGTGATCAGTCACACGACCTTGTGGGTAATTGTAGGTTCTGATCTTTGCACTACGGTCACCAGAACTTACCATGGTTTTACGCAAGGCGCTATCGGCTTCCATTTTCTTTGCTAACTCAATCTCATACAATCGAGAACGCAATACTTTCAATGCTTTTTCAAGGTTCTTATGTGATGATTTTTCATCCTGACAGCTCACGATCATGCCCGTAGGTTCGTGATGTAATTTGATAGCAGAATAGGTTGTATTTACAGACTGTCCACCAGGTCCAGTTGACGTTGTGCGTTCAATACGCACCTCGCTCATATCAAGTTGTACGTCAAACTCTTCCGCTTCTGGTAAAACCATTACTGTGGCTGCACTGGTATGAACACGACCTTGAGTTTCGGTTTGTGGCACACGTTGTACACGATGCACACCAGCTTCAAATTTTAGGGTGCCGTAAACATCAGGGCCATTGACTTCAAAAATAATTTCCTTGAAACCGCCGCTGGTTCCATGACTTGTATCTACCACATTGGTGCTCCAACCTTTAGTGGAGCAGTATTTCTCGTACATTCTGTAAAGATCACCCGCAAAAATACTCGCTTCATCACCACCAGTTCCTGCGCGTATTTCCATCACGGCATTTTTGGCATCTTCTGGATCTTTAGGGATCATCATCATTCTGATTTCCTCTTCCAGTTTTGGTATCGCTTCATTTGCTTCGTCTAGCTGCATTTGAGCCATTTCGGCCATGTCTGGATCGCTACCATCTGCGATAATCTCCTCAGCTTCGGTTTTATTTGCAGTCAATTCCATATAGATTTCCCGCTTGTCCATAAGATCTTTGAGATCCTTATATTCCTTTGTCAGCGAGACGTAGCGCTTCTGGTCCTGAATGATATCGGGCTGGATGATCAGATCATTGACCTCGTCAAACCTCGTTTTTACTATGTTTAATTTATCTAGCATCTTCTTTTCTCAAGTCTTGCGAAAATACGGAAATTGACTGTGATTTTAAGGCATAGTAATTGGTTCGATATCCTAACAAAAATGACGACCATGATAAAATTCTTTACCTGTAGTATTTTCTTTATTGCACTTTATGCTAACAGTCAATCATTTGAAATAAGTGCTGGTGCAGGAACTGGCGCCTATTATTTCATAGAGGAAGCCGATAATAGTGTGAACACAGCTTATGACTCACCAGCATCCATTTTCTTCGATCTAAAGTATAATTTTAAAGATAGGTTTGATGGTATGAAAATGAGATTTCAAAATACAAGTGTCAATGTGGTTGGTGATGATTATCAAACCCGCAGCCCACTGGATGGAACTGTGGAGTCTTTTACGATCTCTGCTCTCTATGAGCGATTAAGAGCTGATAAGGTCTTTAACATTGGCTACAATGTGGGTCTTGGGTTCACGCAACAAGACTTTGTACAGATAAAAAATAATAATATTCCAGCATTAGAAGATAGGTTTGTAAGCGTAACGGCAAATGGTATTTTCTCGTTACGATTACATGATCAATTACGTTTAATTGCTGAAACGGGAGTGTTTTGGACTGATCCAATAAACTCATTTAAAGGTACAAGGAACTGGCAAACTGCTGGCGAGGATGTGAGTCTACTGCTTCAAGCAGGTATTTCCTATCGATTTAAATAAAATAATATTATACAAATCATAGGTCTTGGTGGTGGCTGCCATTGGTGCACAGAAGCAGTTTTTCAGCAACTTGAAGGCGTTTCAAATGTTCGTCAGGGTTATATAAAAAGTCTCGCACCACATGATACTTGGAGCGAGGCTATTCTCGTAGATGTAGATCTAGCAGTAATCTCGTTAGAGAAATTAATAGACATACATTTAGAAACCCATTCCTCAACGGTAAACCATCAGAGGCGTTCAGAATATCGCAGCGCAGTTTACGTGATGGAAGATAATCAGATGAAAAGGGTAGAGGTTGTAATGAGCTCGCTTTCGCGAAAGCGAGATAAAAACTACATCACGCAAATTTTAAAGTTTGTGGAATTTAAAGCGTCGAGATCATCCATTCAAGATTATTATCGAACCAGACCTGATGCTCCATTTTGTAAGAGATACATCGAGCCTAAGCTGGAAATCCTCAAAAAACTTGAGGAATAACTAGAAACCGAATCGGCCGACTAGTACATCAATATTCAAAAGTTCCAAACTCACTTTTGATAGTCAGTTTTTTAGAATCACTCGCCTCGACACGTCCTACAATTTGAGCTGGAACATTAAAGGACTTTGATATTTCAATGATTTCTTGTGCAATGGATGGATCAACATAGAGTTCCATACGATGTCCCATATTGAATACTTGATACATTTCCTTCCAGTCGGTTTTAGACTCTTCTTGAATCATCTTGAACAATGGTGGTAATTGAAAAAGATTGTCTTTTATAATATGCAGCTGATCTACAAAATGAAGAATTTTAGTTTGTGCACCACCACTACAGTGTACCATCCCATGTAGCTGATTTTTATCAACGGTACTCAGTATCTTTTTGATGATGGGTGCATAGGTGCGTGTAGGAGAGAGCACCAGTTTACCAGCATCCAATTCACTTCCTTCAACTCGATCAACCAAATTTTTAGAACCAGAATAGACGAGTTCTTCAGGAACTGCAGCGTCAAAACTCTCTGGATATTTTTGGGCTATTGCTTTATTGAAAACATCATGTCTCGCACTGGTAAGACCATTGCTTCCCATGCCGCCATTGTATGAAGATTCATAATTGGCTTGACCGTAACTGGTAAGGCCTACAATTACATCTCCAGCTTTAATGTTGGCATTATCAATCACATCGCTACGTTTCATTCTAGCGGTTATCGTGGAGTCTACAATAATTGTACGCACTAGATCACCGACGTCTGCCGTCTCGCCGCCTGTAGAAATAATTTCAACGCCGTGGGATTTGAGATCTGCAATGAGTTCTTCAGTTCCATTGATAATGGCACTGATGACTTCGCCAGGAATTAGGTTTTTATTGCGTCCTATAGTACTTGACAAGAGAATGTTTTCTGTAGCGCCCACACAAAGTAGGTCGTCAATATTCATGATCAACGCATCTTGTGCAATTCCCTTCCAAACCGATAGATCTCCAGTTTCTTTCCAGTAGGTATATGCTAGACTGGATTTTGTTCCTGCACCATCTGCATGCATGATGAGACAGTGATCTTCAGAGCCAGTCAAATAATCCGGAACGATTTTACAGAAAGCTTGTGGGAACAAGCCTTTGTCCACATTCTTGATAGCATTATGTACATCTTCCTTACCGGCACTAACGCCTCGCTGGGCATATCTTTTGGAAATTTCTTTGCTCATGCGGCAAAAATACTATTTAGGATTATAGCAATGTATAAGTAAATAAAGAATGTGAGGCAGCCTGAATGGGAAATCTCATTGTAAGAGAATTTTTATTATCAATCAACTTTTCTTGATGAACCTTGGCTGGCAAGAATGCTGTCGACAACTTTGAGTCGTCCAGGGCTGTATTGAAAACTGAGCTTCATCATTTCTCGAGCGTTTAATTTGTCTTTAACTCCTTCCACTTTTAATTGGCGTAAACGTTCTTTTAAACCTTTTAAGATTTTAGTTTTTTGTTCATTTTTAATTTTAGGATCTCGCAAATCATTAATGAATTTGTAGGGATAAGTATAGCCCATATCAGCAGCGATTGCTTTGGTTTCATTTTTATTAAGTAAAATACTCCAACTGGCACGATCCCAAGTGTACGCTAGTGCTAAAGTTGCCTTTCTGACTTGACTTGCATTTTCTAACTCCTCATTAAGAACTACTTTTAAAGAGTCTGCGTAGGTCATATTTTTTCCTTCCTTGTAGCGGTATTTAGAGTTCCATTTATTGAATAGATCACTGGGCACATTAATCCTATATAATTCATTAAGATATTTATAATCGTATTCAAACCAGTCAACAGATTTGTCTTCGATTTTCATTTTTACTGACTCTTTATCTTCTACTTGTGCTTGGGTAACAAACCCTAAAATTAGAAAGAAAAGTATAGGTAAAGGTTTGAATTTGTATTTCATTGCGGTATATTTCTAACGTTAACTCGTTGTGTTTTAGAGGACAAAGTTTCCATGAAGGCAATAACAGCGTCTATCTCTTCTCTGGTAAGATTTATGGGTTTCAACAAGGGAGACGGTTTTGGTATTAGAGAATCACGGCCTACACCTACATACCGATCTTGGATGGGTGCAGGATTACCTGTATTGTAAAATTCTAAAACGTCCACCATGGTAGGAAAATGACCATGATGAAACCATGGTCCCGTACGAGCTACTTCACGCAGAGAAGGTGTCCTGAATTTTCCTAGATCTTCTAGATCGTTTGTTACATAATATCGACCTAGATCCTCATCCCTAGTTCCAAAAAGATGTTGACCGTCATTATGAAATTTATTATCACTGAAGTAGGGTGAATTGTGGCAATTTATACATCGCGCTTTAGTTCTGAAAAGGTGTAAACCATGAACTTCTTGATCTGTATAAAGTTCCTTATTCCCTTGAATGAATCTATCAAACTTACTTTTTGAGCTCTTGATGGTGCGCTCAAAGGTGGCTATGGCATTGAGAATATGATCAATAGTAATTTCTTCATCTCCATAGGCATCGTGAAAGAGTGGTTGATATCCCTCAATTGCTTTAATATTTTCTACAGCTATGTCTAAATTAGAATTCATTTCAACTTTATCAGGAATGGGGAAACGAGCTTGATCCTCAAGGCTGGTAGCTCTACCATCCCAGAAAAGGTCATGAGCATATGCACTATTCATTATGGTCATAGCATTGCGCTTGCCTGTTCGACGCTCATGTCCAAACGATCTAGTTAAGTTATCAGTCCATGCAAGTTCGGGATTATGACACGATGCACAGGCAATCTGTCCAGATTCTGAAAGTCTTGGGTCAAAAAATAGCATTTTCCCCAATTCTCGTTTTGCTAGTGAAAATGGGTTGTTGATGGGATACTTAATTTTAGGTAGCAAGCCCAGGTCCCTGAACTCTTTCCTATCAATTAATGAATCTAGCTCTGGATCCGGCCAGAGTTTGGTATTGGGCTGGCTGTATCGATCCCTGAGCTTATCAATTTCAGTGTATCCTTGATCTTCGTTTGAAGATGGTTTACAACTGACTAAAAAAATAGCGCAAGAAGCGATATATAAGAATTTATTGAAGTTTTTGAGAATCGTCAAATCAACTATAATTTATTGGTATAAGGAATTATTCTGCTTTCGCGAAAGCGAGCTCAATCAAATCTACTGCAAAGATATAGGCACCTTGCAATCAATCATCAAATCTGCAGGATCTGTAAAGTTGCTTGAGTTGTAGATCCTATATGTATCAGTTCGTGTACCACCAAAAAGTCTGTTGTTAGTTAGGTTGATATCAACAGAGATTTCTATTAAGCCAGGAGAAATTTCTTGATACGTGCCTATACCATCAATATTGAAAAATTCGGTTATGCCTCCATTCGCTTGAGTTGTACCTATTTGTATGGTTTGTTCGATTACCTGCACAGTTCCTTGCGTCGTACTCGTACCATTTGCTGGAAAAAATTCTAAAGCTGGGATGATGTTAAAACCTGGAGAAGTATCACCATTGGTACCTTCGTTAGTGAACCATCTTTTTAAATTGAATGGGTTGGTAGTGCGATTTTCCAAAAACGTGTTAAAGGATATTCTAAAAGCATGGTAATAGATATCATCAGAAGGATCTGTCGTCCCATTGTCATCAGCAAGTATCGCGTTAGGATCATCAGCCGAGACTATTACCGGATTTGTAAAAGCATTGAAATTACTCCATTCACATAAACCGCTATTATTATCGTCAAACCAATGAATACCATAAGTGCGGTAAAAAGGATCACCAGCATCATAGAATTGGCTTGCCGTATTCACTGATTTATCTCTGATAGTAAGAGGCTCTCTAATTATTGTGAAGAAAGGTGAACCGTTTTGTGTATAACCATCTAGTGGGTTTATGGCAAGATTTGTTCTATATCGCAAATCGTCATTAGTGAAATCCTCTTCAATGGTAAAGGTCAATCTGACTAGATCATCAGATATGAATTGCTGTCTTTCTAATCTAAAGTTGAAATTGCTTTGTGTAGCAGTGAAAAACTCAAAATTATCGAGGTCGTCTTGAATATAACCATTTGGAAAATTAACGTCAATTGCTACTTGTTCTCCAGACGTTCCCGTTACATCCACACGACTGGGACCTACAATCGAATACTGCAATGAGAGATCTGAAAAGTTGATAAGAAGCTCATCATTAGATAATTGGTCATTAGGAGCGCCTATAGTTATGTCTGGATCGCTCGATTCTAAAAGTTTGAGATCAATAGTTGGATTTAAGGAAGAATCCCATAATTCATTAACTCTTATAAACAACGTATCGACCAATTGATTTCCACTAAAAGTAAACTCATCAGTTGGTTCTAGTATTACATTATCCAGTCCTGTAATAGTTGCACGGTAGCTTAATGTAACCGTTTCATTCAACGGCTCTGATGTCAGCGCTACAGGAATTTTAAGAGTCTTAACATTGTCTTTAGAATAGAATTCAGTAGCTGATCTACCTAGCTCGACATTAGGAAATACAATGGGATCATCATTTCCGTCCAATTGTAGGAAAAAGCGTGCAAACCTTCCGTTCTCATTTGAAAATGACCTATTATCATCGCTATCACATGCAACTATAAAAGTTAGAACTAGTACTGCCAATAAATATTTAGTAACCTTCATTCTGTATCATATTTTCATTGTTGACAATACTTGCTCTAGGAATGGGTAAGATGTAGAACGGCGATGGATATTCCAGATTGCATGGGTTTGCAAGACAACCTTGGTTCCTTACTATATCTTTTTGATATCTGATAATGTCATAAAAAGTCATGGCCTCAAATGCAAATTCCCGTCTGCGTTCGAGAAATATTTCTTCTAGAATATCTGCGCTGTCATCTACAGCGACCAATCCTGCTCTTGTCCTGATATCATTCAACAGTCTCAAAGATGTTGGGTTGCCAGGAGTCAATCGTTCCAGCGCTTCGGCTTGAGTTAAATACATTTCTGATAGGCGCATATATAGGGTTTGATTGCCTGGCTGATATTTTTCACAGAAAAAATAGGTTTGATCTTCTCTACCGTTAGGTGTTGCAGTTGACAATTCCTGTGGAATATATAATTGAGAGCGTATATCACTGCTGCTATAAAGATCCAGTAAATCCCCACTCGCGACGAAATCTCCATAATTATTGGAGGCTGCGTAAACGTAGTAGGCAGCAATGCTGGAGCTCACATCACCTTCTGAAGTTCTTGGGGTTGCAAAAACAATTATGCTTTCACTCAGGTCATTGATGCCAGACCACTCGCTTAAGTAGTTTTGGTTAAGGGTAAGTTGCAATCCAGAGGTTGTGATGACATCACCTGCAAGAGTAGCTGCTGTTTCCCAGTCATTGTATTGCAATGCAACTCTTGCATAAAGAGCCTTAGTGGTGAGTTCATTAAAAAAGTTGACCGGGCTACCTGTTGGAATGATTTGATTATCGGTAAAAAGAGACAATGCGTTGTCAAGATCCTGCTGGAGTAACTCATAGGTTTCCGCGACGGATACTCGTGCAGGAAAATCAGTACCAGCTTGAATGACCTGCTGGTTATAAACGATTCCCAGATGGCTGCCATCACTGGTGAAGTTGATATTTTGAGAAAATAGTAGAGAAATATGATAGTGGCAAAAAGCTCTTATGGCTAGTAATTTCGCTTGTATTTGTTGCCGCTCTGCTGCTGTGAAAAAATCAAATTGATTAAGTCGCTCTAACAACAAATTTGCTTGATTGATCGTGTTGTAGCAATCACTATAAAAAGTGTCAAACTCCAAGTCATCTGGAGTGTTCTCAAAGTTATAGGTGGCTTCGATGCCTAGACCACTGGTGACATTTACTTCACCAGTGGTCAAGGAAGGTGTAAATGTCATGTTGCCGCTTTGAATCCCTGGATACAAATGGACCTTTGATGAAACGATGGTTTCTACATCATTGTAAATTCCAGAGATCGCAGCAAGGGCGCCATCTGCTGTAGATAGTTGCTCGTCAATGGATATTTGTTCATCTGGTTCTACATCCAGAAAATCACTACAACTTACTGTTGCTAGCAGGAGCGCCATGATATAAATGATCTTTTTCATTAGAATGTAGTATTGATTCCTATAGAGAACGTTCTCTGCTCTGGATAGGTATTTTTAAATTCTGCTATTCCATTTCTTCCTGGTGCACTCTTTTCTTTATACCAGGTGTACAAATTAGAACCGTTAAAATTGAAGGATAGAGTTTTGACGGGTAGCTTCCACTTATCGACTGGAGCGACATAACTAAGTGTAACAGACTTTAACTGAAAGTTTGAGGTATCATAAATATACCTGGAAGAATTGATGATACTTACTGAATTAGTAGGCGCTGGATATCCAGCGAGATCACCAGGTGCTCTCCAGGCTTCATAAAAAGCATTCACATTTAAATTTCTGTTTGTCAATGTATTGTAGCTGTCAATCAATGTTCTGTTGACTAATTGATCTGCGCCATACGCATAAGTGGTGATGATTCCCAGATTGAAACTTTTGTAACTAAAATTATTGCGCAAACCGCCGTAGAAATCTGCTTGTGAATCTCCTAAAACGACCCAATCGCTGTTATCAAAATTTTCCCGGACATAGGCTGAATCATATACCTGTCCATCCACAAGAAACAATTCTCTTCCAGTTGCGGGATCTATTCCCAAGGATTCAAAGCCATAAATTGCCGTTGTGCTGCTTCCTATTTGTTGGGCTCTGGCAGTAGTTGCTGCAGAGAAGGAAGAGCTTGATCCTACCAGATCAAGAATCTCGCTATCCAGCGTGGCAATGTTGAAGGATGTGGTCCATTCAAAATCTTCATTTTTAACCCAGCTGGACTCTAGGGTAAATTCAATACCTCTATTACGCATGGTGGCGCCATTAATTTGAATGTTAGCGTATCCTGACTCAGGAATCACCGGCCTAGAAACAATCAGGTCGTTACGCTTATCGTTGAATACTTCAAATACCATTCTAAGTTTGTTGAAAATATTCCAATCAAGGCCTAGGTTGAATTTGTTGTTCTTTTCCCAACCTAAATTTGGATTAGGTGCGTCTTGAGTCAATGTAGCTGACCCAGATGGATTACCCGTATATCCATCAAAAGGATCATTGTTATCCACTGTGTAAAGCCCCAGTGCTCGATAACTACCTATTCGAGAGTTTCCAGTAGTCCCATAACTAGCACGTAATCTCAAAAAATCAGTAAATGTGTTTTCTTTGAAGAATTTTTCATTTGATATAACCCAGCTAGCTCCAGCGCCGCCGTTGAAAGCAGTATTATTATCATCACCAAAAGCAGAACTTTGATCAATTCTAAAATTCACCAACAAAAAGTACGTTTTGTCAAAGTTGTAATTTAATTGGGTAAAGGCAGACCTGCCATATCGTTCTGAGGTGTCGTCACGTTGATCAATCACTTCTGCATTTTCAATGGGTTGAGGCGAGGTGAAGTTTTGAAATCCTTGAGCTCTCACAAATGATAAATTGACTTTTTCACCTCTAGTTTCAAAGCCAGCGATGGCGTCAAAGTTGTGAACCTCATTCCATGACTGATCATAAGCAACTGTAGTGCTAAAATTCCATGATCTTGTATCTCGATCTCTTATTAAACGTCTACCAGGACCTGAAGTATTATAAATACCAGAACCATTGAGGCCAGAAAAGAATTTTTGTTCATCCTTGTTCGAGTAATCTGTTCCATAAAGAACTGTGGCATTCAAGTAATCTGTAAACCTATAATTGATGTTCAGGCTTCCCAAAAGTGCAAATGTCTTAGCTTCTGCAATATTTTGTTGGGCCACCGCCAGAGGGTTACCGTATGTTGCAAACGGAGTGAAATTTCCATCAGCATCTCTTACTGGAATGGTTGGATCCACAGCAAAGGCATATAGAGTATTAGGGTTATTCTTTGCAATCCAAGAAGGAGATAAATTCAATGTTGCATTAAGTTTTTTGCTTACATAACTAGTGGAGAGTGCAGTGTTGAACTGCTCAAACGAATTTGCTATTTGAGTTTCTGTTCTGTTTTGGTAGGATACGCTTCCGCGAAAGCGAAAAAATTCACCGCCGCCACTTGCACCTACGGTGTATCTTGAATAGGAACCTTGTTGATTTAAAAGGTCAAACCAATTGGTATTCACTCCATTCCATTCTCGAATATTGTTTAAGTCACCGTTATTGGTGTTATATATGTTGCGCAATTCAGTGTATTGCTCACCGTTCAAATATTTGATTCCGTTAAAGGAATCGCTAATTCCACCTTGGAAACTAGCATTAAACTTGATGGGACCAGCAGTACCTTTCTTAGTGGTGATTAAAATGACTCCGTTTGCAGCATCTGCTCCATAAAGACCCACAGCTGCCGCATCCTTGAGTACCTCGATAGATTCTATGTCCTGAATACCAACTCTCGCTAGAGGGTTTAGAAAGTTCTCTGATAAAGCATTCGTTCCTGCATCAAAGAATGCACTTCCATCAATACCTAATTCTTCTGTTAATATAATGCCATCTACTATTATTAGAGGTTGGGTGCTGGTTCCTACTGCATTGTTAGTCAATGGAGTTAAAGATCCTTGACCACGTATATTAATGGAGACTGGTTCACCGAGATTAGGATTCGTCTCGATAAATACACCTGCCACTTGACCCTGTAATAGCTCATCAATACTGGTTGCTGGTTGTTCAATGGCAAGCTCGCCTGGCTTGACAGAAGAGATGCTTCCTACAACTTCTTCACGCCTCTTTTTAGTACCATAGGATGAAGTAATGACAACAGCATCCAATGATTCTACATCTTCATCCAATCGAATATTAAACACAGATTTAGTGCCTATTTGTACCTCTTTTGGGAGGTAACCTAAATAAGCAAACACCAATACTGTAGAAGTATTATCCTGATTTCTTAATATGTAGTTGAATTTTCCATCAAAATCTGTAGTTGTTCCTAACGTTGTACCCTTGATCTGAACAGTCACCCCAAACAAAGGCTCTCCAGCCGCGTTGGTCACACTTCCTGAAATAGAACGAGTATTCTGACCTATAACTAAGAAGGATGCAAATAGGAATAGAAATGGAAGGGTTTTACACATAGTAATTAGGTGTGCTATTAAAAGAAAGCTGCTTTAATATAAATTGAAGCAGCTTTTATAACTTATAAAAACATGCTGTTTATTCGACTATTAATTTGAAAGCATTGTCTTGATTCTCTAAATTCACAAAATAGATTCCTGTTTTTAGATCGTGTTTAAGTTGACTGTTTTGTAAATTTCCTTTGAGTACCATTCTACCGCTCAAATCATTAATTTCAAAACCATTGTCGGAAACTGTGTTGCCAGAGAAATTAACTATTCCGTTAGTTGACGGATTGGGATACATGTTGACTGAAGTTCTTTCAACTCTTGAAATAGATGCTGTCGCAGGGTTGAATACATAAAGTTCATTTCCCAAATCAGTATTAGTATCTTCTCCCTCAAAGTATAGGAAACCGTCCAATAATGTTATATCATCTACATCTTTGATTGTATTATCTAGCTGTACAGTTTCAACACCATCTGTTCTAAATAAAAAACTATCTGTAGATGAGCTAGACTCAGCACTATAATAAACGAAATCCCCAAACACCACATAGTCACTTGGGTCGTGATCCGGATTGTCTCCAGTGTTTGAACTAACTTGAGTGATAGTACCAGTAGTGGTATTCAAATTCCATAACTGGTCACCTGCGCCATTGTCTCCTTCAAAAAGAATATTCTCATTGAAATTGAAAATATTGTTCACACCGTTCATACCAAGCGCGTCGTTTTGTGGGACTTCAATGGTATTTGTATTTGTGCCGTCACTTTGCCATAAATTGCCTTGTGCTTCGAAATAAAGAAGGCCATTAGCTACAGTAAAACCGCTTATACCTGAATTAGCATCTCCACTTGCTATATCCTTTACAAGAGTATATACATCAGAAATAGGATCATAAGAGTATAGCTCTCTACCTACAGTTGCTTCATCAACGCTATTCTCTATATAACCATAAATCAGACCATTATAGGTGGTTAATTCTGTTGCTGTAGTAATGATTTCATTTCCTGCAGAATTCAGTGCTACTTGCGCATCATTTGTACCATCCCATTCAGATAATTGATTATTCCCGCTTGGAAGGTTTGCAGTCAAGAATACCGTATTCCCCAAAACAACGGCGTTGTTGGGAACATCTCCAGTTACTTCTGGAAATAGATCCACTTTGACTGTTCCAGCCGCAGTGAGGTCTGAGGTCCAAAGTTCAGCTGCACCATCATTAGCAGTAAAGTATAACATATCATTGAATATGAATACATTAAATGGGTTTGAGGCCTCTCCATCACCAACGGCTATATCAGCAACAATAGAAGTTCCTGCCGCAGTGCCATCAGATTTCCAAGGTTCAGTACCAGTATCGGTGCCTCCAGAATTTATTCCAGATGAATCATCTGCTGTAAAGAAAAGTTGACCGTCATAAGCAATAATATTTCTAGGATTCGACCCACTCGATCCATCATTGATGTCGAGTACTAAAGTTGGTGCCTGAGCCATAACCGCTCCGGTTATAAGTAATGTTGATAATAAAGTGTAAATTTTTTTCATGAGATAGAGTTTTTGAATTGGTAAAATTAATTATTATTTAGACCTATTCCAAATAGATTGGATGTATCAATTAGATTTATAATATAACATAAAGTATTGAATGTTAGAGGCTTTAAATTTTGAAACTTTTTTATGGTTAAAAAAATCCCCAACAAAATGTTGAGGATTTCTTGAATTGCATTATCGAGTAAATAATAACTCTCTGTATTTAGTCAGTGGCCACAACTCATCGTCCACTAGAATCTCCAGCTTATCACAATGATATCTAATGTCTTCAAAGAATGGCTTCACTTCATCGCAGTAGAGGTGAGCGGTCTCAACGGCATCTTTGGCATTGTTTGCCTTTTTACGAGCATCTGTCATATCAGTAATACCTTTATTGATATTAGCAATATGGTCAGAGATTTCTTCAATAATCTCCATTTGTTCATGGGCGATTTTTTTGAAGTCTTTACCATAGATTTCTTTCAAACCACGTACGTTTTCGATAAGTGTATTCTGATACTTAATGGCTGTTGGAATAACGTGGTTGCGAGCGATATCACCTAACAAACGTCCTTCAATCTGAATGCGCATTGCATACTCTTCAATCTCTATTTCGTATCTAGCCTCAGACTCTACCTTACTCATGATATTAAGGTCTTCAAATAACGCTATAGACTTTTTAGAGATTTTTGCTTTAAGGGCTGTTGGAGTGGTTTTGTTATTGCTCAATCCACGTTTTTCAGCTTCTTTTGCCCATGCATCACCATAGCCATCACCTTCAAATCTAATTTTCTTGGATTTTTTGATGTATTCTCTTAATACATTAAAGATGGCTTCATCTTTCTTAAGTTTTTTACCCTTAATCAAAGCATCAACTTCTTCTTTAAATTCCATCAGTTGTTTTGCAACGATAGCATTAAGAACTGTCATTGGGTTAGCACAGTTGGCGGTAGAACCTACAGCACGTAATTCAAATTTGTTACCGGTAAAGGCAAACGGTGATGTACGGTTACGGTCTGTGTTATCAAGAATTACTTCTGGAATCTTACCTACAACATTGAGTTTAAGATCTGTTTTTTCTTCTGGTGTTAATTTACCGTCGGTAACTTTTTCTAGCTGATCCAGTACCTTAGTTAGCTGTGAACCAATAAATACAGAAATAATAGCTGGTGGCGCCTCATTTGCACCTAGACGGTGATCGTTGGATGCGCTAGCAATTGATGCACGAACAAGCTCTTCATGATCATGTACAGCCTTAATCGTATTAATAAAGAACGTCAAAAATTGTAGGTTCTTCATTGGTGTGCTTCCTGGACCTAATAGGTTAACTCCAGTATTAGTCGATAATGACCAGTTGTTGTGTTTACCACTACCATTGATGCCAGCAAATGGCTTCTCATGGAACAATACTTTAAAGTGGTGTCTTGCTGCTGTCTTGCGCATCACATCCATCAATAAACTATTGTGGTCCACCGCAAGGTTAGCTTCTTCAAATATAGGAGCAAGCTCAAATTGATTCGGCGCTACCTCATTGTGTCTTGTTTTAACTGGTATACCTAATAACATACATTCGGTTTCCATATCGCGCATAAAATTCAAAACACGCGTTGGAATGGAGCCGAAGTAATGATCATCCAATTGCTGCCCTTTCGCGGAAGCGTGACCCAACAACGTACGACCTGACAAATCAAGATCTGGTCTTGATGAAGCTAATGCACTATCAATTAGGAAATATTCCTGCTCCCAACCTAGTGTAGCTACCACCTTAGTTACATTTTTATCAAAGTATTTACAAACTTCTGTCGCTGCTTGATCAATTGTTTGAAGTGATCTCAACAATGGTGTTTTAAAGTCAAGTGCCTCACCAGTATAGGAAACAAATACGGTAGGAATACATAAAGTGGTACCCATGATGAACGCTGGCGACGTTGGATCCCAAGCCGTATATCCACGAGCTTCAAATGTATTTCTGATTCCGCCATTAGGGAATGAAGATGCATCTGGCTCTTGTTGAACGAGTTGACCACCGTCAAATTTTTCCATGACTTCACCGCTCATTTCCAACTCAAAAAAGGCATCGTGCTTTTCTGCTGTAGATCCAGTAAGTGGCTGGAACCAGTGAGTATAGTGGGTCGCACCGTTATTAATTGCCCAATCTTTCATACCTGTAGAGATATGGTCTGCAATTTCACGATCTATTTTAGTACCTGTCTCCATCGCTGACATGACGCTCTTGTAAGCTTGTTTTGTCAAATGTTGACGCATCGCTGATTTGTTAAAGACATGCTTTCCAAAAATACTGCTGCGACGTTCTGGTTCTGTAACGGAAACCGGTTTGCGGTTCAACGTCTCTTTGATTGCTTGAAATCTAAGTGTGGACATATTATTTTTTAATTGAATTAGTGCTGTAAAAATATTAAAATAAGAAAAGTACCCCTAAAAAAAAGAGGGTTTAATGTTAACAAGATAAAAAATAAGGATGATATGCCCTAAAGATTACAGGGCACTGAAGATATAATAAATAAACAGCCCGTAAATTGCTAATAATCCAATTCCTTTGAGTCTAAAAATGACATAACGCTTAGGAATAAATGCCAGAGGTAGTAAAATAACAGCAAAACCTATCATCCAGAAAATGTCGTTAGTGAGTAACGATAAATTCTCGCCTTGAAGTTCTATGGGCTGTATCAATGCTGTAATACCTAAAACTGACCCTATGTTGAAAATATTACTTCCCACAAGATTCCCTAACGAGATGGCTTTTTCTTTTTTGAGCGCCGCAATAAGAGATGCAGCAAGTTCTGGAACAGATGTTCCTATCGCAATCATTGAAACGGCGATCACACTTTCCGGAATTTCAAAGGCTGTTGCAATTTGAACAGCTCCTTTCACCAACCATTCAGATCCTAGCCATAAGGCTGCACCACCTAATACGAGAAATAGGATAATCTTCCACCATTTGTTCTGTTTATCAGGTTCGTCTAGATCTACATCTAGATCAATGTCCACAGCTGCAGGTTGCCTGCGCGCTCTTCTAATGAGTAGCACTAAAAATACGATGAGTAAACCAACAAGTAGAATACCTTCTAGTCGTGTGATATTGTTTTCAGTCCATAAGACACCAAAACAGATTAGGCTAAAAACGACCATCCACAACCAATTGAACTTAAAAAAGTCCTTATCCATGACGAGTGGTGCCACCAGAGCAGTGGCGCCTAAGACAATTCCAATGTTAGCAATGTTGGAACCTATGACATTGCCTACAGCAAGGCCAGAAAGCCCATTGAGTGCACTTTGAATACTTACGATTAATTCTGGAGCGCTCGTCGCAAAGGATACTACGGTAAGACCTATGATCATTCTGGATAGATTGAGTTTTAGGGAAAGGCCTACAGACGATCGCACCAGCAACTCGCCACCCAACACCAACAATACAAATCCCAAAATGATATAGAGAACACTCATTTAATAACCTTCAACGTCTTCCATGATAAAGTCTTCCATTTTTTCATCGCCACTAGTGTGTAGAACGCTTACATCACCAGTAGTTTCCAATACGACAGCACGCACTTCACTCAATCTGATCACATTAGCTTCCCGCAGTTTTCCTCTTAATTCGTTTTTGGTAACCTTGGTTTTTTTAAGGTTTTCCTCAATCATTTTACCATCTTTCATTAGAAGCGTTGGCGTATTATCGATCATGGATCTGGCGGTTTTGCTTTTGAACATGACGTAAGTCACAAGATAATTGAGCAAATAAAGCATTCCAATCAATAGTGCGCCTACAAAAAGTGAAGGTGAACTGGTCGCAGCGCTCATCGCAAGTAGATTACCTATGGCAACCGTATTTAGAAAATCAAAACCGGTCATCTTGCTAAAACTCTTGAGGCCAAAAAGCCGCGTAAACACGATGAGCAAAATGTATAAGAAGATCGTGCCTATAATGACTTCAGGCATGAACTCAATTTTTTCTGTATAAAGTTTCCAATTAAAGTCCATGTGAGTTGATAGTTTAGATGTTAAAAATGAGTTCGCTTTCGCGAAAGCGAAAACAAAATAAACATTAGAATTGTCAGGAAAATACTACTTCTTATCCACTTCACAAACACAACGGAAACCTGTTTTCAATTGGGCTTCATCATAGAATTGCAGCGGTACATTGAATAACGGAAGATAGGTGCCGTTTTGAGCAATTTCTTTGAGCTCAAGTATGATCATATTGCCATTTTCTTGAAGCTCCTTGAATGTTAGCGTGCTTGCCATTGCAGAGTATATATCATCTTGATAATACCGTACTCGCTCACGACCTTTCAATTCGTTTTCAACGCTCAACATTTCTTCTTGCGTTGGCAAACGATAATTTACCTTAAAGGGAAAACGGGCTCTCTTATTTTCAGACTTGCTGCGTATGGCGTATACGGCATTGGACAGATCAGATCTCCACAGGCAGAATAATTCTGCTTGAAATTTTGAGATATTAATTACCGGATGATAGGAGTATCGAGGGTTTTTACTGTATTCGCCTAGTTTTAGCTGCTTGTTGACGGTCGCCTTCGGATCCTCATAGGTAGCTTCCATATACAATCTGGTGTTGCCAGTCCACGGCTGAAATACGGTATCCTGGGAAAGGTCATAACGCGGATAAAACTGCATACGCTCATGCTTTTTCATGCTCCAGTAATTCTCCAGGTTGTCAAGAAACTCATTATACATGAGATTAGTCACTGGCACGCGATCTACATATAAGGTATCATTGACTTTAATTGTTCCAGGTGGTACATCAATAGCGTTTACTTCTAATGCTTCAGGTGTTAGATTTTTTTTGCTGTTGCAGGATATCAATAGTAGGGTGAAGATTATCAACAGTAGATAGCGGCTCTGGAAGTATTTCATGAAAGATGGTATGGAGCGGTTCGTTAATAAGTTCTGATCAAAAATAGTACAATCAACCGATCGCAAACCCAAATAGACTCGTATTTTTACTGGAAATTTAAGCCCGTAATCTTATGAAATTCTTTATCGACACCGCAAATCTAGATCAAATTGCAGACGCACAAGACCTGGGAGTGCTGGATGGCGTGACTACAAATCCTAGTCTTATGGCTAAGGAAGGTATCACAGGAGCAGATAACATCATCAATCACTACAAGAAAATCTGCGAGATCGTTGATGGCGATGTCAGTGCAGAGGTTATTTCAACCGACTTTGACGGTATGGTGGAAGAAGGCGAAAAACTCGCTGCTCTCAACAGCCAGATTGTTGTGAAAGTACCCATGATCAAAGATGGTATCAAAGCCATCAAATATTTTTCTGATAAAGGAATCAAGACTAATTGTACTTTGGTTTTTAGTGCTGGTCAGGCATTGCTAGCGGCTAAGGCTGGAGCAACATACGTTTCTCCGTTTATTGGACGATTGGATGATA
Organism: Nonlabens sp. Hel1_33_55; assembly: GCF_900101765.1. Taxonomy (NCBI): domain Bacteria; kingdom Pseudomonadati; phylum Bacteroidota; class Flavobacteriia; order Flavobacteriales; family Flavobacteriaceae; genus Nonlabens; species Nonlabens sp. Hel1_33_55. Next base: position 1,500,436 of record NZ_LT627735.1, on the reverse strand, counting down.
TCAGTACTGATGGATTAAATCTCATTGCAGAGATCAGGTTAATCTATGATAATTACGGTTTTGAAACTCAAATCCTCGCGGCATCTGTAAGACACACCATGCACATTCTAGAATGCGCAAAACTAGGTGCAGATGTGATGACTGGACCACTATCTTCCATTGAAGGATTGCTTAAACACCCTTTAACTGACATAGGTCTAGCAAAATTCCTAGCCGATTATAAAAAAGGAAACTCTTAAAAGGAAGTTTTTATCAAATCTAAAAACCCGAGATCCTAAATAGGATGTCGGGTTTTTTGCGTTTAATGCTTCTTGAATTGGTTGGCATTTAAGACCTATATCTTGAGCCCTTTCGATTTTACCTGTTGAGGTAGCCTAGTAGTGTAGTTTCAATTCTATAGTAGAATAGATTTATGTTGGGATCAATAATAATCAGA